>NZ_CAWQMW010000002.1:0-83751 GCF_963895965.1 Xenorhabdus sp. PB30.3
GTCTTTATATGCCAGTACTCGCTTTCGAAAATCCAGACTATAGCCCATCTCACTTTATCCTTTGTCATATGAATCCAGCTATTATGTCATATTAATATGATTCTGCTATATCAGGATGGTGAGCCGCGCGATATTCCCGAAGGTTGTCGTTTGGATGTCCGTGTCCAGATGCCGGCGAATTCGGTGTGGAATGTGAAGCAGAAGGCGGCAGAGGTTGCTAATGATAGTGATCAGGCTGAACAAGTGGAGTAAAGGTGTGATTAACCCGCAGAAAATTGCGGGTTAGGTTACTCAGAATTAAGCGGCTCTGACGATGTAATTGAAGGCTACGTTGCGGGGGCGCGCTGAAGTATAAGCCCACCAATCATACCGTTCTGCATCGCCTTTATTCCAATATATCCATGACTTGCCTTTAATATTACTCCATTGGGTAGCAGTCATTGGATCACCAAACGCATATTTTGGTTCGCCGATAGAACTTACGTCTCCTGTATCGTTATCATCGAAACCTGAGACAATAGTTCCTTCTTGGTGTGTGAGTATTTCTCTGTTTGGGTCTGCACCACGTCCATTATCCAATCCCCGAATAAATTCACCTCTCAAATCAGGTAATACCCCTGATGGGTAGGCAAGAGCAAGTTTCGGGTATTTTTCTCTATCAAATGCATCACCATTACACAAAAGCCAGCCTTCTGGTGCCGTTTCTGTCGGCCAAGGAACGGGAACACCGACAGGCAATACAGATCCTTCTGCCAATCCCAAATTCTTCACGAATTCCTCTTTGTTAGGTATATCAGCTCCGTTCTGGTCTTTTGCTAAACGAGTATCGATATTGTTGTTTGCTGTGCTCGCCAAATCATACGCTTCTTTCACTGCTTTTGGTGTTGCAGCCATCGTTTCACTATCACTGCCAGTATCATTACTCAGGACAACAAAACCTTTATCTTGCAGTGTGGCATCAGGATGATTCCGGCTTGCTGCATGTTCTGCAATGGCTTCTTTGATTGACTCTTTGACATATTCTGGTGTGGTAACAATAACCAGATTACTATCATCTGCGACAGATACATCAGGTTTTTTATCTTGCATATTCATTCCCTCATCTAATCAACAATACACATTGCTAAATAACATGAAGGCGGTGGGAGACTTCTCCGCCGGTGAACATCAATAAAAAGGTTCATCAATACAGAAAAGTACGGCTTGATCAATATTTGATAGGTAGCATGTTTTGTTGGCAGGATGACATAAAATGACAGGCGGGGAATTAATAGAATTTGTCAGATGTCTTATAAGACTTAGTAGTCTGAAAGCAAGATTTTGCGACTTTGTAACTTATTGATTTCCTTAATCTCTGTCACCATGCAGGAAATAAGCAAAATCAATCACTTATCTAAATAGGATAATTCTCCCCTTTTAACTCATTGATTTAATTGAATTCCGCTCCTGTGCCGGAAATAAGTAAAATCAACAAGTTACATAAAGGTGAGAAATCTCACTTTTAACTTTTCGGCATGAAATTTAGGAGGCTCCTCCTGTCATTCAGGAGGGTATACGAAGATTTTCGGACACCTGCGGCAACTCATTGATTTGTTCGTGGTCCTCACTTTGGCTCAATCCTTCCGTTTCAAATGGAGTGATTACTCAACCACAATCATTTCTCTTGTCACTCAGTGGAGTGAGTATGCAAAATATTTCTCGCGCTCAGTTAAATGCAATCAAAAAATTTGAATATTTCAATATGCGGCTTATGCGCACAGAAGTGAGCCAGTTCAGAAAGGAAATTTAGTGGTGAATTTTTTGAACAAAATAACGATGACCGCTCTTCAATATAAAATTTGGTGTGCATGATTAGAAGGCAAAATTAGGCTCTAAACAGGTAAAACGGTCTGTTTTTTTGTTACTCTTTCTTACAAATGGAAATGATCTTGTTACAAATAAAAACACCTCAGAGGGGAATCTGAGGCGTCTTAGATTTAACTTCACGTGCATTTCACGTGCACTTTGAAGTCCTTTTACTGTCATGACAGTGACCTACCAACTTTGCTAACTGCCTGTTTTTAAAGTTGTTGTCCTAACACTGTCCTACCAAATTTGGTGGAGCTGGCGGGAGTTGAACCCGCGTCCGAAATTCCTACGTCCTCGGTACTACATGCTTAGTCTAATCTTTACATTCGCTTGCCAGCTGCGGACAGACACGCCACTAACAAACTAGCCTGATTAGGTTTAACGCTTCAACCCCAGGCAAGGCATCCACGCGATCTCTTTTGGGTTTGACCTCTCTTGATCCCCGTCCTAAGAGCGGAGGCTAGGGAGAGAGGGCTCTGCGCAGGTTATTAAGCTGCCAGTGCGTAGTTTTCGTCGTTTGCGACTATTGTTTTGCGGCTTTTTACGAGGCCAACCGCCCCTCGGCATGCACCTTGGGTTTCGCGAATCCCGTCGAATCCAGAATCAGCCCCAAGTATGTTAAACGCAAGTATATCAGAATATTGAGCAATAATGCTAGTGGTTAACGCCCAGCATTCTTCATAATTCGCGCTTTGTCTAATTTCCACTCACGTTCTTTAATATCTGAACGTTTATCGTGCGCTTTTTTACCTTTGGCAACGCCGATTTTGATTTTACACCAAGCGTTTTTCCAATAAAGGGAAAGGGCGACGATAGTATAACCTTCACGATTGATGCGGCCGTATAGGGAATCAAGTTCGCGTTTGTTAAGTAACAGTTTACGTGACCGCGTAGGATCACAGACCACATGGGAAGAGGCGACATTTAATGGCGTAATTGTGGCACCAAAAAGATAAGCATCACCATTTTTAAGCAAAACGTAACTTTCACTGATGTTTGCCTTGCCAGCGCGCAGTGATTTGACTTCCCAACCTTGTAGCGATAAGCCAGCTTCGAATTCTTCTTCAATAAAGAATTCGTGGCGAGCTCGCTTATTCATGGCAATTGTTGCCGAACCGGGTTTGTGTGCTTTTTTCTTTGTCATAATGCGTTGTATTATACTGTAAGCGCTAATGAAAGAAATCTCTTCTGCATGATATTTAGCGATAACCGCACATTTATTGCGCTAAAGATCATCAGGTTTTTATTTAACCACATTAAAGTGATATTATTCGGCGCTGTTATGTTTTACAGGAAATGATATGCCACAGATTAATCGCTCTGCGTTAGTTCCATACAGCGTGGAACAAATGTATAAATTGATCAATGATGTGAAATCTTACCCGGATTTTTTGCCGGGATGTGTCGGCAGCCGCGTTATAAGTAGTAATGGTAATGAAATGACGGCTTCTGTTGATGTCTCCAAGGCTGGGATCAGTAAGACGTTTATAACGCGGAATACGTTATCTGACAACCAAAGCATCAGTATGCAGTTGGTTGATGGCCCCTTCCGCAAACTCATGGGTGGATGGCACTTCATTCCACTTAGCGAAGATGCCTGTAAGGTTGAATTACATCTCGATTTTGAATTCACTAATAAGTTGATTGAGCTCGCTTTTGGTAAAGTATTTAAGGAACTGGCCGGTAATATGGTTCATGCTTTTACCCAACGTGCACGAGAGGTTTATAGTGTCTGAAATCAATATTGAAGTCATTTATGCTTTACCAGAACGGCAATATCTGCGTAGTGTTAAATTGCCTCAGGGAGCCACTGTCGAACAGGCAATTATGGCATCGGGGATTTTAGAGTTACGTAGCGACATTGATTTGGCTAAGAATAAAATTGGCATTTATAGCCGTCCGGCTAAATTGGCAGATACTTTGGAAGAGGGGGATCGTGTTGAAATTTACCGTCCTCTTATTGCTGATCCGAAAGAAATGCGTCGTAAACGCGCAGAACGTGCAAAAAATAGTACTCAGTAGATATCTGCTTGATATTTACTCGCCAGAAATTAATTCACTGGCGAGTAAATAAAATCTCGAACCTTACCCATTTTTCGGCAAAGATTTCTCATTTTTGATATCAGTTAAAACGCCATTACTATCAAAAGTGAGTGTCAGTGTTTCTTGTTTTACTTTCTCGTGCCCGGGCTGCTGACGGAATATGTAATACCATGTCTGGCTACCAAACGGATCTGTCAGCATAGGTGTTCCCAAAGTGTAAGTAACCTGCTGTTGAGTCATCCCTTTATGGATTTTTGATACTGCATCCGGTGTCAGGTAATTCCCCTGATTAATATCAGGACGATAAATAACTCGCTCAAACATAGAGCAACCCGCAGTCAGCATAACTAGAGATATAGTTGCGGCAGTCAACAATTTACAGCGCATAGTAATCACATTCCTTTAGGAGTTAGGCTGTCGATGATAATAAACATTATAGAGTTTGAAAACCTCTATGCTATTTGCCTATAGCTTTAATTTTGAAATCGGTAAGATATATGACTTCAATTATACAAAAAAGTTGTAGTAAGTTATGCGGCTAAGAGTTCCTTCGCGTTAGCCAGCGTATTTTTTGTCACTTCATTGCCTGCAAGAAGTCGGGCAAGCTCCTGTAACCGAGCTTTTCTATCTAACAGCTGCATTTGGGTTTCTGTTTCTTCTCCATCAGTCTGTTTACTGACGTAAAAATGCTGATGACCACATCCTGCAACCTGCGGTAAATGCGTAACACACATAACCTGAGTTGATTCGCCCAATTCCCGGAGAAGCCGTCCTACGATCATTGCCGTCGGGCCACTGATACCAACATCAACTTCGTCAAAGATTAGTGCTGGTGTTTCCATTTTTTTGGCAGTAATCACCTGAATCGCAAGAGCAATGCGGGAAAGCTCACCACCTGAAGCCACTTTTGCCAGTGATTGGTGAGGTTGCCCGGGGTTAGTTGTGACATTAAATTCTACCTTACTGGCACCATCAAGATTTAAATGCTCAGGCTCGAAAATAACATCAATAGTGAACCGGCCGTGAGGCATAGAAAGTTGATGCATACTGTTGGTGATAAGCTGACTTAATTCGATGGCGTATTGCTGGCGAATCTGATGGAGCTTTTCAGCAACGCTGAGCGCTTGTTGATAGTGTACGCTGACGAGTTCACTGAGGTGGACACAATCATCTTCCTGCTGTGAAAGCTGGTGCTGTTCTTCCAAAAGTTGCTGATGTAAGGCTGGTAGCTCTTCGGGGGAAACGTAGTGTTTACGTGCGATACTGATTTGCTGTGAGATTTTTTGTTCCAGCTCAAACAAGCGGTTAGGGTCTAATTCCAGTTGATCGCTGTAATGACGTAGCTCATCACTCACTTCACTGATTTGAATAGAGGCTTCTTCCAGCATATTCAGTAATCCGCTGAGTTTATGATCCATACTGGCAAGTTCAGTCAGCTCGTTCCGTGCGTAACTCAGCAGGCTAACGATATTTTGCTCATCATTGTCACTTAAAATTTGCAGGATATCCTGACTACCAGATAAAAACTGACCGCAGTTTGCCAGACGTTTATATTCGCTGTCCTGCTCCTGATATTCACCGAACTGAGGTGCCAGCTCATTCAGTTCTTTCAGATGATATTCCAGTAGCTGTTGCCGTGAACGGCGCTCAAGAACCTGCTGCTGGAATTGGGCAAGATCCTGACAGCTTTGCCTCCATTGCTGATATGCCTGCTTCATTTCATTTTTTAGTGTGAATTCACCGGCGTAAGTATCCAGCAAATGTCTTTGATGGCGGTTTTCTAAAAGCAGCTGATGGGCATGTTGACCGTGGATCTGAATCAGATGTGAACCCAATTCACGCAGCTGAGAAAGAGGGACGGCGGTACCATTGATAAAACCACGGGAGCGCCCGTCTGCGGTAATAGTACGCCGTAGCAGGCACTCATTATCATCATCAAAACTGCCATCAAGCTGATGTGTTTCTAGCCATTTACGGGCAGAAGGTGTATCTGCCAGCGAAAACCGGGCACAGATGTCAGTACGGGGAGCACCAGCTCGAACCATATTCGCTTCTCCACGATTACCAAGACATAAACCCAGCGCATCAATTGCGATTGATTTACCCGCTCCGGTTTCTCCTGTGATGGTTGTCATTCCTGAGCGAAAATCGATTTCAAGTTCGCGAACAATGGCAAAATTACTGATGGTCAATTGAGCTAACATCGTGCTCCTCCTACCTTTCTCTATACTTAAAACTATGTTTCTGTATATAAGTCCATGTTCCTGTGCATAAAAACATGTCTGTTCTTTTGCACAGTATAAACTGGTTTTTTATACAGTAAAGTAGGGAAGCATCTTTTTTTAGAACATTTTTTTTGACCAGCCTAACTTGGTACTCAGTGTATTGAAATAATTGTAATCTTTCGGATGGATTAAATGCAGGTTATATTCACTACGCTTAATAATAACTTCTTCACCATCCTGAATCGGTAGTACAATCTGGCTGTCACAACTGACTTCGTAATCATTGCTGTTTTGGGAAAACTTTAGACGGATGCTACTTTCGCTGCTGACTACAAGAGGACGGGCAGAGAGTGTATGTGGAAACATCGGCACTAATACAATAGCATTCAGATTCGGTGTCAGTATTGGCCCGCCGGCTGACAGAGAATAGGCGGTAGAGCCGGTCGGCGTCGCTATAATGAGGCCATCTGAACGCTGCGAAAAGGCAAAACGTTCATCAATATAAACCTCAAAATCGATCATATGGGCGACTTTGCCCGGATGTAGGACAACTTCATTCAGTGCTGTACTACGCCGCGGTTTCTGGCCTTTTTTTGTGACCTGCGCTTCCAGTAGAAATCGCTTTTCATCCCGATATTCTCCATTGAGAACCTCAGAAAGTTGTTGCAGGGCGTTATCCGGATCTAAATCCGTCAGAAAGCCTAAATTACCGCGGTTAATGCCAATAACTTTAATATCATAACGGGACAGCACTCTGGCGGCTCCCAGCATGTTACCGTCACCGCCAACTACGATCACTAAATCGGCAGTTTTGCCGATTTCAGTTAACCCTCCGGTTTGTGCGTCTTTTAAATTAATATCTTTTGCAACTTGTCTGTCCACAATGACGTAATAACCTTTAGATACCAGCCAGTGATAAAGCATTTCATGAGTGGCTAGTGCTTCAGGGTGACGTGGACGCCCGACAATACCGATGCATTTGAATTCATTATTCATTGCTGTTATTTCCTGCAGCATATGGTTTTGCCCTCACAATATGATGTGTTCCCTTGAATCCCTCGTTTTGATCCCCATAATAAGCGAGAGTTGCGAATATAATACAAAATACGCGGAGATATTCATGAGTAGTAAAGACCAAAAAGTACCTGACGAGCAAGTCTCAGAAAATACAGAAAATGTATTTGAGCAACAAATGGATGCAGAAAAGGCAGACGCGCCAGAGACTGAAAGCATTGTTGACCCGCGTGTTGCCGAGTTGGAAGAAGAACTGAAACAGGCTCAGTCTCGTGAACGTGATGCAATTCTGCGTGCTCGTGCTGAAGTAGACAACATTCGTCGTCGCGCTGAGCAGGATGTGGAAAAAGCACATAAATTTGCACTGGAAAGATTTTCTAATGAGCTTCTGCCAGTAATTGATAATCTGGAACGTGCTCTGGAAGCAGCAGATCGGACCAATGAGACTTTGGTTCCAATGATTGAAGGTATTGAATTAACCCTGAAATCATTTATTGATGCAGTGGGTAAATTTGGTATTGAAGTTGTTGGTGATATCAATGTTCCTTTCAATCCAGAAGTGCATCAGGCGATGACTATGATGGAGTCTGATCAGCATGAACCAAATCATGTAATGTTGGTTATGCAGAAAGGCTATACTCTGAATGGACGTCTGCTGCGTCCTGCAATGGTTGCTGTTTCTAAATAAGAAATACAGTTTCCGTTATTTAATGCCGCCGTTTTAGGCGGCATTTTTGCAGGAATACCCTATGGATTTCGAGTTGCATCGCGGCGGCAAGGGAATGAATCCCCGGGAGCATAGACAGCTATGTGACCGGGGTGAATGAGTGCTGCCAACAAAGAGGCGACTTGAAAGACGACGGGTATATAAAATAACTATTCAGGAAGTACCGGGTTCCAGTCAATTGATGCCAATCCTTGGGATTCAAGTAGCTGGTTAGCCTGTGAGAAGTGCTTGCACCCCAGAAAACCGCGATGTGCTGATAAAGGAGAAGGATGTGGTGCTTTCAGGACATGATGGCGCTGGGTATCAATAATACGGCCTTTTTTCTGAGCATGAGCACCCCAGAGCAGGAAAATGACACCACTTCGGTGTTCATTGATCGCAGCAATGACCTTATCGGTGAAAGTCTCCCAGCCCAGATTTGCGTGAGAGTGAGCATTACCCCGTTCAACCGTTAACACTGTATTCAGTAATAAAACCCCTTGTTTTGCCCAGCTAAGCAGGCAGCCGTGATTGGGACGCTGAAATCCTGCAATATCAGATTCCAGTTCTTTGTACATATTAACGAGTGAAGGTGGAGCGGGAATGCCCGGCTGTACTGAAAAAGCCAAGCCATGAGCCTGATTCGGGCCGTGATAAGGGTCTTGTCCCAGGATCACGACTTTCACATCAGCCAGTTCGGTATAGCGGAATGCGTTGAAAACATCCTGTTGTGGCGGATAAATGGTTTTACCTGCTTTACGTTCGTTTGCGACATACGTCAATGTATCAGTAAAGTAAGACTGTGCTTTTTCATTGCCGATGACATCATGCCATGTAAGGGATGCGGACATAGCGGGTTCCGTTTTAAATAAAAGATTACTAGATAGGGTTAAGCTTACCGATTCCCTTAGCATAGGGAAAGCTTTCATCTAATAAGTTCCTATACCTCCCCCTCTTTTAAGTAAGTCTCCTCGTTGGTTGCATTGACTCACTTTAGAAACATCTAATTACTATAGTCGTCTATGATTCAGAAGGTGCTCCCTTGCTATTTTGATGCAAATTGAAATGCATGGATTATATAAAAGTTAATACGCTCATTTGTTAAATAAAAATTAAATTTGATATAAAAATGTTAATCATTCTGCCGATAGATGATTTAGGTCAGTCTGTTATGTCTAACTTAAATCGGTAGGAGTATTTTATGACTTTGGTGACAAATATCAGTTTATTGAGTAAGTTAGGTGCTATCCCTTTACAGGGGAATCAGGCAACTCTTCAGTCAACGTCTGCTGGCAGTACATTTCTGGATAAAAATAAACAACTTTCTCCCGCAATAACTTCCCGTTCAGAAAATACTAAACAAGCTGATTCGCTCTACCAATCATTGATAACGGCTTCTCAAAACAGAGTTATGGATACACCTGAATTAAAAGCTAATGATATTGCAGGAAAACATTCAAAATCTATTGATTATGCACTGGCTCAGGTCACCCGTGATGTTTATCGTCGAAATAGTTTTGGCATTGGTGACTATGTACGTGTGTCAGATGAAGAGCTAATTAAAGCGGGTATTGATCCTGATACTTTGGATGATAGTTCTACAGGGTTTCAGGCAGGGGTTTACCGAAATAAAGGGTTATATATTGTGTCATTTACCGGCTCAAACGAAATAAAGGATTTTATGGCGAGTATTCGTCAGGGGCTTGGATACAATGAAGCACAATATAATCAGGCGGTAGATCTGGCAAAATCAGCATTAAAAGCATTTGGTGAGAATGTTATTTTTACCGGGCACTCAATGGGAGGAGGGCTGGCATCAATGGCTGCTCTGACAACGGGAAAGCCTGCGGTTACTTTTAATTCTGCCGGTGTTTCAGACTGGACACTGAAACGGATGGGGTGGTCACCGGGGGCTGGTCGTGAAATAGCAGAGCAGGGATTAATCCGGAATTATATTGTTGAACATGACTGGTTGGATAATCTGCAAAAAGCATTACCAATTCCTCAGCCGATGGGCAGTCAGATTCTTCTTGAATATGAATACAAGCCGGAAAATTTCATCGATTCGATTGTCCGCTATAGCTATGCGTTACATTCATTCAAGGCTCATTTTTTGGAAGCTGTGCAGGAATTAATGGTTATTCATAAACCCTGGCAGGGGAAAGAAGATAGTAAAGAATATGGAAAAGAAAGTGTGATGATGGCTGCCGCGGGTAACGATATCAAAGGTAATATCATCGCTTCAAATAAAGCATCATCACTGCAAACATGGGCGGTAGATATGAGTGATGATGAACTGGGTGTTTTATTCAGCCAATCCTCTCAGCACACTAATTTACAGCCACAATTAAGTAAGGAAAGAGTGGAAAAATATTATTCAGCTTAATTGTTTGTCTTTTAATTAAGAATTAATGCGTTGAGAACAATATCGATAACAAGCGGGCAAATAGCCCGCTTATACCAAAATTGGTTAATTGTCAGTAGATTCTGGCAATTCTGGTCTGGAGTTTCCTGAAGGAGCGCGGCGTTTTCCGATGTTTTTGCTGTCACGATGACGCACTTTCACCCGGTTTTTCTTCACTTCTTCTGTTTTTTTCTTTTCTTTGCGCTTTGCCAGCACTTTCTTGGATGGCTTATAGCTTTTGTTCTCACTTGGTGCTTTGGTTTGTGGACGAAGTTCGTCAACAACCCGCACTTTCAGTGGTTCCTGAAGATAGCGACTGATTTTTCCAAGTAATGGATGGTCATGGGACTCAATCAGAGCAATTGCGGTTCCTTTACGGCCAGCACGGGCAGTTCGGCCAATCCGGTGCAGGTAAACATCTGCTGTACGTGGTAAATCAAAGTTAAAAACGTGGCTGATGTTTTCGATATCCAGCCCGCGGGAAGCAACATCGGTTGCAACCAGTACCTTAACCCGGCCATCATTCAGGCGCTTAACGGCATCTGTGCGTTTAGCCTGTACCATTTCACCTTCAAGAAAACTGGACTGAATACCTGCCTGATGCAACCATTCAACCAATTCGCGGACACGCTCCCGTTTACGTACAAAAACAATCGATTTTGTAACGTCTTCTTGTTTCAGCAAATGGCATAACAAGGCTGTTTTGTGTGCCAGATTATCAGCACGATAATAAAATTGCTGGATTTTCTTACGCTCACGACGGGAAGGTTCTGCATCGATCTCAACAGGATCTGTCAGCAGGCGCACCGCAAAATCACGGATGCTTTCGCCTTCAAGCGTTGCGGAAAATAGCATGGTTTGTTTACGCCAGCGGGTTTCTCCGGCAATCGTCTCAACGTCATTGGCAAAACCCATATCCAACATGCGATCGGCTTCATCAAGGATGAGGGTTTCTACTGCACGGCAGTCAAAGTTTTCTTCTTTGATATATTGCAGCAGACGCCCTGTAGTTGCGACGACAATGTCCTGATTCTCACTGAACACTTCTGCATGATTCATGTAGGCTACACCACCAGTAATCGTGGCAATATCCAGATGAGTATGTGCAGCCATCTCTCTGGCCTGCTCTGCAACCTGCATCGCCAGTTCACGGGTTGGTGTCAAAATCAAAATACGTGGTGGCCCTGATTTCTTACGTGGGAAATCCAGCAAATGCTGTATAGCCGGTAGCAGGTAGGCAGCTGTTTTGCCTGTCCCCGTTGGTGCGGAACCTAATACATCCCGCCCGTCCATGGCCGCAGGAATGGCTGCCGCCTGAATTGCGGTCGGGCGTTCATAGCCTTTATCATTTAACGCATCAAGCAGGCATTCATCAAGTTCGAAGTCGGAAAAGTTTGTCGCAGTCATCATATACCTCTGTTTGGGTCGATGATTATAAACAGGTTAGGCTCATTCTTCACCCTATAACATGCACCAGTGTTAAAAGTATCAGGCGTGTGTGTGGCTTTTATCCTCGGGTCATAAGATTTATGCTATGAAGAACTTTGGTTTTCAACAGATATAATTCATGACGTTAATACACAAACCCGCTTTGCGTCGCGGTGGTTTCACATTCAAACAATTTTTTGTCGGGCATGATAAATGTGCCATGAAAGTCGGGACTGATGGCGTGCTATTGGGGACATGGGCACCAGTAGATAATAGAAAAAACTGTCTGGATATCGGGTGTGGTAGTGGACTGATTGCACTGATGATAGCCCAGAGATCCGGAAACGATACAGTTATTGATGCCGTAGAGCTGGACGAAGATGCAGCAATGCAGGCTATTGAAAATATCGATCAATCCCCGTGGCCTGAACGCATCAGGGTATACCGGCAGGATATTCATGATTTTGCTGTGAGAAGCGAAAGCCGGTATGACTTGATTGTGAGTAATCCACCTTATTTCGAACCTGCCATTGCCTGTCGTAATGAGGCGCGCAATCAGGCGCGTTATACCGAAGCACTGACTCATCAGGGGTTATTGGACTGTGTTGAACAATTGATTACCCCGAACGGGTTATTTTGTGTGGTGCTTCCTTATGGGATTGGAAAGATCTTCGAAAAAATGGCGATAGAATGTGGTTGGTTTCCCCATTATCGGCTCAATATTCGTGATAGGCTGGATAAGCCGTTACATCGTTTATTGTTGGGATTATCCCGGCAGAGGCAGGAAATACAGGTTAGTGAACTGATGATCCGTGCTGCTGATGGCACATATTCAAACGAGTTTCAGCAGTTAGTGAAAGATTTTTATCTTTATTATTGATAGGGTTATCGTTCATGAAAACCTTAAATTTTTTATGGAAGATTGGGATAAATCTTTCTGTTTTCCATAATCTAAAATCGAGTGAGCCACTGAATAGAGGCTATGATTTGTACTATAAATAAAAAGTGCAATGCAGAATAATCGGTGGTTGTAACACAAAATTACAATCAAAGTTGAACTTCACATGTAATGAACACTCAAAGGTGATGCTTGTTCGAGTAGCAAAGTGTCATGACTGGTGTAATGTCAGTGTAAATGTGGAGTTTTACCTCAGGAGAGTGAGCCTCGGATGAGCGAGCAGTTAACGGATCAAATGCTGGTCGAGCGAGTACAAAAAGGCGACCAAAAAGCGTTTAATTTGCTGGTAATCAGATACCAGCACAAAGTGGCAAGCTTAATTGCCCGTTACGTACCTCAAGGCGATGTTCCTGATGTTGCACAAGAGGTATTTATTAAAACTTATCGGGCACTGTCTTCTTTTCGGGGTGATAGTGCTTTTTATACGTGGTTGTACCGTATTGCCGTTAATACTGCGAAAAATTATTTGGTAGCTCAGGGGCGTCGTCCACCATCCAATGATCTGGATGCTAATGATGCAGAAAATTACGATACGTCAAGTTCATTAAAAGAAATTTCGAACCCTGAGAACTTAATGTTGTCAGAAGAATTAAAGAAAGTGGTATTTCGTACCATTGAATCACTGCCAGAAGATTTGCGGATAGCAATTACGCTTCGGGAACTTGATGGCCTGAGCTATGAGGAAATAGCCGTCATTATGGATTGTCCTGTGGGTACTGTTCGCTCGCGAATCTTTCGTGCAAGGGAAGCCATCGACAATAAAGTTCAACCCCTGATCCAGCAGTAAGCAGTAGTGGAAGCACCAGCAGCAGTGGAAACAGTAGTAGTGGAACAAAATAATATTGAAGGGTACTGGCATGCAAAGAGAGAAACTTTCCGCGTTAATGGATGGAGAAGCTCTTGATAGTGAAATCGTTCGTTTGATCTCTGAAGATGCTGAAATGCAGAAACAGTGGGAAAGATATCACCTCATCCGGGATACATTACGTGGTGATGTGGGTGAAGTGTTACATTTGGATATCGCTAGTCAAGTGGCTCAGGCGCTTGAAAAAGAACCTGTCCATATTAATCCAGCAGCTATTCCGGAATCTCAGCCAAAACCTGATACGTGGCAGAAATTGCCGTTCTGGCATAAACTCCGCCCGTTAGTGACTCGGCCCTGGGCTAGTCAGATAACTCAGGTTGGTGTTGCGGCTTGTGTGTCAATGGCAGTTATCATCGGTGTTCAGCAATATAATGGGTCTGACACTGATGCTCAGCTTGATAACCCGGTCTTCAATACATTACCGGTGATGGGTTCTGCTTCACCTGTTGGGTTATCGGTTCCCGCTGAACATGATGCTTTTGGTGGCGACTTGAGTATGCAGGTGCGGGAAAGTAATAAGCGTATTGATGCAATGTTGCAGCAGTACGAACTTTTTCGGCGTATTAATGCAGAAAATGAACAACGGTTGCCAGAGGATAACGCAATACATTCGGGAGAACAAAGACCTGTAATCTCAAATAAGTAATAAAAATGAAATATACTGTTTTTTTCATTTTATTATTCGGGAGCTTCCTGAATTTATCAAAAGCCTCGGTTCAGCAAAAAAATAGCACCGAGGCTTTGTTACAGGGTATGGGGCACTCCGTACAGACCTTGCCTTATGAACTTGCTTTTATTAACCTGAGCCAACAATTTATTATTCCTCTGCGTTATCGTCACGTTATCATTGATAATCAGCCCATCGCACAACTTATTCAAATGGATAACACGCGCCGTGAGATTATTCAGCGTGGTGATCAGATAAGCTATTACGAATCAGGCTTGGATTCATTCAGCCTGCGTGGTGATCATATTGTAGATTACCTGCCTCCGATCATCTTTGCTGATTTTTCTCAGATACAGAAATTCTATAATTTCATTGATGCAGGCTCGACTCACGTTGGCGATCGTCCTGTCTATTTTGTGCGTATAACATCCAAAGATAACGATCGTTATAATTATAATTTATTGATAGACAAAAAAAGTTATCTGCCTTTGCTGATTGAGTTATTTGATCAGGAAAAAATGGCGGTTGTTGAACAGTTCCGTGTCATATCCTCAAGGGTGAATGACGACATAAAGCAGGAATTGAGCGCCATTGTGGATTTGAAATTACCACCGATGTTAGTTATTCCAAAAGCTGAAAAAGTGGCATTTAACTGGAAGGTTAGTAAGTTGCCTGAAGGCTTTCGGGAAGTTTCCCGTAATCGGAGTCGGTTATCAAAGACAGAATTATTGGAATCCATTATGTACAGTGATGGGGTATTCAGTTTTTCTGTAAATGTGGTAAATACTGACGCAAAAGCCGCTGATGAGCCACTGTATCGACAGGGGCGACGAACAATTTATACTGTGTCGAATGGCAGGCACAGCATTTCTGTTATTGGCGAATTACCCTTCGCCACAATTAAACAGATTGCCGGAAGTGTCATATTTACGGGGGATAATTGATGGTTAAAGAATGGGCAACGGTTGTCCGTTGGCAGCAGGGCCGGGCAGTATTGCGTTATGGCTCCTCTTCGGGGTGTGGCAGCTGTCAGGCAAAAACAGCCTGTGGGTCGTATTTGCTGGAAAAACTGGGGCCGGAAAATATCCACCAACTGGAGTTGGAGATTGCTCAGCCACTTCAACCGGGGCAAAAAGTCGAAGTTGGTATTCCGGAAAGTAGTTTATTACGTTCCGCTATGCTAGTTTATTTAACTCCACTATTAGGTCTGTTTTTAGGCGGGTTGCTCAGTCAATACTGGACTGCTGAGCAGTTATGGGTATGTATAGGTGGTATTGCTGGTGGTCTGGCCGGTTTTGCTTTTGCCCGTAAAATTGCTGCATATTGGGATAATCAGCAGGCATACCAACCCGTTGTGTTACAAATTGGTTTACCTCCCGATACGATTAAGGTTCTACATCAGGAATAATCTGTTTTACCATAATCGCTTTCACGATTTATTACGAATATTTTCACTTTCTGGTCATACTGTATGGGTTATACCCAACAGATTTCAAGTTGCATCGCGGCAGCAAGAGAATGAGTCCCCGGGAGCATAGATAACTATGTGGCCGGGGCGAATGAGCGTAGCCAACAAAGAGGCTGCTTGAAAGATGAAGGGTATAGGTTGAAAACCGTAGGCATGACTAGGTTTTCACTGTGTTGACATGTAGAATACGGCTTTTCAGGCCAGTGGCCAAACCCGTATTTAATAAACGTCGCTTTATGTCCATCAGTGTGTCCATAGGCGAATGATTCAGAAATATTAAGGCAAAAAAGATTTAATAATGAAGCAAATAAGAAATTTCTCCATTATCGCCCACATTGACCATGGTAAGTCCACGCTATCTGACCGGATTATTCAAATCTGTGGTGGGTTGTCAGACCGCGAAATGGCAGCGCAAGTACTGGATTCAATGGATCTTGAACGTGAGCGTGGTATCACTATTAAGGCGCAGAGTGTGACCCTTGATTATAAGGCACATGACGGAAACGTTTATCAATTAAACTTTATCGACACGCCGGGGCATGTTGACTTCTCTTATGAAGTCTCCCGCTCTTTGGCTGCCTGTGAAGGTGCTCTGCTGGTTGTTGATGCAGGGCAGGGCGTTGAAGCTCAGACGCTGGCTAACTGCTATACCGCGCTTGACATGGATCTGGAAGTTGTTCCGGTTCTGAACAAAATTGACCTGCCAGCCGCAGAACCAGAGCGCGTAGCAGAAGAAATTGAAGATATCGTCGGTATTGATGCAACAGATGCTGTTCGTTGTTCTGCAAAAACCGGTGTGGGTGTACAGGATGTCATTGAGCGTCTGGTTAAGGAAATTCCAGCACCGGAAGGTGATCCTGAAGCACCATTACAGGCATTGATTATCGACTCATGGTTCGATAATTATCTGGGTGTTGTCTCACTTGTACGTGTTAAGAATGGTACGCTGCGTAAAGGCGACAAAATCAAGGTGATGAGCACAGGTCAGGTATATAACGCTGATCGTTTAGGTATTTTCACACCAAAGCGTATTGACCGTGACGTATTAAATTGCGGCGAAGTGGGCTGGTTGGTCTGTGCGATCAAAGATATCCTTGGTGCACCTGTCGGCGATACGTTAACCACAGCGCGTCATCCGGCAGAAAAAGCTTTACCGGGTTTCAAAAAGGTTAAACCTCAGGTTTATGCGGGATTGTTCCCTATCAGCTCTGACGACTATGAAGCATTCCGTGATGCTTTGGGCAAACTGAGCCTGAACGATGCCTCTTTGTTCTATGAACCAGAAAGCTCTACTGCTTTGGGCTTTGGATTCCGTTGTGGTTTCCTCGGCTTGCTGCACATGGAGATCATTCAGGAGCGTCTGGAACGTGAATATAACCTGGATTTGATCACCACTGCTCCAACGGTTGTTTATGAAGTTGAGACAACCAGTGATGAAGTCATCTATGTAGATAGCCCATCCAAATTACCGCCATTAAACAATATTAAAGAACTGCGTGAGCCTATTGCAGAATGTCACATGCTGTTGCCACAGGAATATCTCGGTAATGTGATTACACTCTGTATAGAAAAGCGTGGTGTTCAGACCAATATGGTTTATCACGGTAATCAGGTTGCGCTGACATATGAAATCCCAATGGCTGAAGTGGTGCTGGATTTCTTTGACCGTCTGAAATCTACCTCACGTGGTTATGCGTCACTGGACTATAATTTTGTTCGTTTCCAACATTCTGACATGGTACGTGTGGATGTGTTGATTAACGGTGAGCGTGTCGATGCTCTGGCGTTGATCACTCACCGTGATAACTCGCAATACCGTGGTCGAGAGCTGGTGGAAAAAATGAAGGAATTAATCCCTCGCCAGCAATTTGATATTGCCATTCAGGCAGCCATTGGTACCCACATTATCGCTCGTTCTACTGTTAAGCAGTTACGTAAAAACGTACTGGCGAAATGTTATGGCGGTGATGTCAGCCGTAAGAAAAAGCTGTTGCAGAAACAGAAAGAAGGTAAAAAACGCATGAAGCAGGTTGGTAACGTTGAACTGCCTCAGGAAGCCTTCTTAGCAATTCTGCATGTCGGAAAAGATTAATTAACAAGGTCGTAAGGAGTCTAAATGGCTAACACTTTTGCCTTGATCTTAACGTTTGCAACGTTAATCACCGGAATTATCTGGTGTATAGATCGCTTTAAACTCGCCCCTGAGCGTAAGAGAAAACTGGCTCAGGCTCAGAAACAGGCAGCGGGCAACGAATCTCAGGAAGCTGCAATTAAAGAAATAAACAAGCCTACATGGGCTGAGACATTTGCATCTGTTTTTCCGGTGTTAGCCATTGTCTGGATCCTGCGTTCATTTGTGTATGAACCTTTCCAGATCCCTTCCGGTTCAATGATGCCCACCCTGTTGATCGGGGATTTCATTTTAGTAGAAAAATTTGCCTATGGTTTGAAAGATCCGATCACACAAACCACCCTGATTAAAACCGGTGAGCCTAAACGCGGTGATATTGCTGTTTTCAAATATCCCGTCAACCCAAGTATAGATTTTGTAAAACGGGTGATTGGCTTGCCCGGGGATAAGATTGTTTACAACTATTGGGATAAAGAGCTTCAGATTTATCCTGGCTGTGGTTACGCTCAGCACTGTAAAGGCATTCTCCCTATTACTTATGGGGATGTGTATCTCAGTGACTGGACTATCTCAGAAAAGATAAAGAAAGACGGTACGATTGCTAATGAAGTGCATCAAATTCCTGTTGGGCAAACATTAGGCCCTCGTACATTGCGTCAAGGGGAGCGGGTTGAAACGTTGGGTGATGTTTCGCACCATATTTTAACGCTGCCTCCACAACGTGAGCCGGAATTTGTTCAGGAAGGCCAACCAGTAGGCTCTTGGGTTGTACCTAAAGGAGAGTATTTCATGATGGGCGATAATCGTGATAATAGCTCTGATAGCCGTTTCTGGGGATTTGTTCCGGAGAAGAATCTGGTCGGACGTGCAACCGCTATTTGGGTCAGCTTCAATAAACAAGAAGGTGAGTGGCCTGACTGGCCATGGGTACGTTTCAGCCGAATAGGTGGAATTCACTAATATTTATATATTAGCGAAGCATTAATTTATCTCTCAGTGTAGAATATTCTCTCAAACGAGATGACTGGCTTCCTGAAATAATTAACTTTTTAGGAAGCCAGTGCAAACGCAACAGTTTTGTAAGGCATATCATTAAGATAGAAATCAAGTATACACAATGGATTTCAAGATGCGTCGCGGCGGCAAGGGAGTAAATCCCCATGAGCATAGATAACTATGTGACTGGGGTGAACGAGCGCAGCCAACAAAGAGGCAACTTGAAAGACGAAGTGTATAGCCTCACAGGTCTGTTGCGTGTGCTTTTATTTGACGGATTCTAACTGAATTGGTAGCACATGAACTCCATAATAATGAATAGGTTACAGCGTAAGCTGGGATATACCTTTAAGCAGAATGATTTATTGCTTCAGGCGTTAACTCACCGTAGTGCTAGCAGTAAGCATAATGAACGTTTGGAATTTCTTGGCGACTCAATCCTGAGTTTTGTCATTGCTAACGCGCTTTATCACCGTTTTCCCCGGGTTGACGAAGGCGATATGAGCCGGATGCGTGCCACATTGGTGCGAGGTAATACACTGGCGGAACTTGCCAGAGAATTTGAACTGGGTGAATGTCTGCGTTTAGGGCCGGGCGAGTTAAAAAGTGGTGGTCATCGCCGTGAATCCATTTTAGCGGATAGCATTGAAGCCCTGATTGGCGGTATTTTTTTGGATAGTGATATTCAGACTGTTGAACAAATTGTACTGAATTGGTACGAAAGTCGTCTGAATGAAATAAGTCCGGGTGATAAACAGAAAGATCCCAAAACGCGTTTACAGGAATATTTGCAAGGGCGCCATCTGCCGTTGCCATCATATCTGGTTGTTCAGGTTCGTGGGGAAGCACACGATCAGGAATTTACAATTCACTGTCAGGTCAGTGGATTTGAGCAGCCTGTCAGAGGAATAGGTTCCAGCCGTCGCAAGGCAGAACAGGCGGCTGCGGAACAAGCATTAAAACAACTGGAGCTTGAATGAGCAAAGAAAAAAACTATTGCGGATTCGTTGCAATAGTCGGACGACCCAACGTCGGTAAATCGACTTTATTGAATCAGTTACTGGGTCAAAAAGTCTCCATTACTTCCCGTAAACCTCAGACGACACGCCATCGTATTATGGGGATCCATACGGAAGGGGCTTATCAGACTATTTATGTTGATACCCCGGGTCTTCATATCGAAGAAAAGCGAGCAATTAACCGCCTGATGAACCGTGCTGCAAGCAGTTCAATCGGTGATGTGGAACTGGTCATTTTTGTTGTGGAAGGTACTCACTGGACACCGGATGACGAAATGGTTGTGAATAAACTGCGTGACCTGCGTTGCCCGGTTATGCTGGTTATCAATAAAGTGGACAATGTTACGGATAAAACCATTTTACTTCCGCATATCGGTTTTCTCAGCCAGCAGATGAATTTCATTGATGTTGTGCCGATCAGCGCAGAAAAAGGCACAAATGTTGATACTATCGCTAAAATTGTGCGTGAGCGCATGCCGGAAGCGGAACATCATTTCCCCGAAGATTACATTACTGATCGTTCACAGCGTTTCATGGCATCTGAAATTATCCGTGAAAAACTGATGCGTTTTCTGGGTGAAGAATTACCTTATTCCGTTACAGTTGAAATTGAACAATTTGTCACTAATGAGCGTGGAGGTTATACAATCCACGGTCTGATTCTGGTAGAGCGCGATGGCCAGAAAAAAATGGTCATTGGTAACAAAGGCAGCAAAATCAAAACAATCGGAACAGAAGCCCGTCAGGATATGGAAAAGCTGTTTGATGTTAAAGTTCATTTAGAACTTTGGGTCAAAGTAAAAGCTGGCTGGGCGGATGATGAGCGTGCTCTGCGTAGCCTTGGCTATATTGACGATTTATAAGGTTAATCGTGGACGGCTGGCAGAGAGCCTTTGTGCTTCATGGGCGCCCTTACAGTGAAACCAGTTTATTACTGGATTTTTTTACTGAACATGAAGGGCGAGTGCGTGTTTTAGCAAAGGGGGCACGCAGCCGTCGTTCCAACCTGAAAGGCTGTCTTCAGCCTTTTACCCCGCTACTGGTTCGCTGGAGTGGGCGGGGTGAAATCAAAACATTACGGGATGCTGAACCCGTCTCGTTAGCTCTTCCTTTAACCGGTAGCGTGTTATACAGCGGGTTGTATGTTAATGAACTCTTATCCAGAGTTCTTGAACAGGGAACCGCTTATCCTGCCCTTTTCTTTGATTATCTCCAATGTTTGCAAGTGTTGGCTGCAAGTGAATACACGCCTGAATACGCCCTGCGCCGTTTTGAATTATCGGTGCTAAATAACATGGGGTATGGCGTGGATTACCTCCATTGTGCCGGCAGTGGTGAACCTGTCACAGACACAATGACATATCGCTATCGAGAAGAAAAAGGATTTATTGCCAGTCTGGTTGTTGACCACTACAGCTTTACTGGCAATGAACTAAAGGCACTGGCTGCGCGTGAATTTCCTGATCCGGCTACATTGAAGGCTGCTAAGCGATTTACTCGCATTGCCTTACAGCCTTATCTCGGGGGAAAACCGTTAAAGAGCCGTGAATTATTTCATCAATTTGTGCGCAGAAATACAGGTAACACGAACCAAAAAAATTAAGATGGGATCGCTCTCAATAATGGAGAGTGAGTACGTTGTTTTATCTAATATATAATTGCAGGAGCTAAAAATGGCTGAGGTATTGTTAGGCATCAACATTGACCATATTGCAACAGTACGTAATGCCCGTGGAACGCAATATCCTGATCCTGTACAGGCTGCATTTGTTGCTGAACAGGCTGGTGCTGATGGGATAACAGTTCACTTGCGTGAAGATCGTCGCCACATTACAGACAGAGATGTTCAGTTATTAGCAAAAACCATCCAGACACGTATGAATCTGGAAATGGCTGTGACTGATGAGATGGTAGAAATAGCCTGCCAAATCAAACCTGCTTTTTGTTGTTTAGTCCCTGAAAAACGTGAAGAAGTCACAACAGAAGGGGGATTGGATGTCTTCGGGCAGAAAGAACATGTTGGCGCAGCAGTTAAGCGTTTATCAGATGCAGGTATTCTTGTTTCCCTGTTCATTGATGCAGACCATCAACAGATTGATGCTGCGGCTGAAGTGGGAGCACCTTATATTGAAATCCATACTGGTGCGTATGCTGATGCAGAAAATGATGCGCAACAGGAAAAAGAGTTTCAGCGTATTAAAGAAGCTGTAACTTATGCCGCCGCTAAAGGTATAAAAGTTAACGCAGGCCACGGGCTGACTTATCACAATGTACAGCGTATTGCAGCATTGCCGGAAATTTATGAATTGAATATCGGCCATGCCATTATCGGGCGGGCATTATTCAGTGGCTTGTCTGCTGCGGTTTCTGATATGAAAACATTGTTGCGTGAAGCCCGCCGTTAATGGCCATTATCGGACTGGGTACAGATATTGTTGAAATTCTCCGTATAGAGGAGATTGTCGGGCGTTCTGGCGAACGCCTGGCAAAACGTATCCTGAGTGATAATGAGTGGCAACAATATCAGCAGCATAACCAGCCAATTCGTTTTCTGGCAAAGCGCTTTGCTGTCAAAGAAGCCGCTGCTAAGGCGCTCGGAACAGGTATCCGTAATGGGTTGGCATTTAATCAGTTTGAAGTGATTAATGATGCATTAGGGAAACCAACATTAAAACTTCATGGCGAAGCAAGAATATTAGCGAGCCAACTGTATGTGAAATCCATGCATGTCACACTGGCAGATGAACGGCGATATGCCTGTGCAACGGTGATATTGGAGAGTTAGGAAAATATTATGACCTCGTTCTATGTGGACGAGGTATCAGCAGAAAAGTCATTTTGAATGCCATGAACAATCTGAGCTCAGATTTTGTCAGCATGATGTAAGAGCACAAATTTATCCCATAGCTGCTCTTCTGTCTCTTTATACTCGGGGTCGATAATAATCGTGTTTGTTATCGGACATACAGACTGGCAGGTAGGTTTTTCATAATGCCCTATGCACTCAGTACAGCGCTCCGGAGCAATTTCATAGATTTCAGCACCCATCGTAATGGCCTGATTAGGGCATTCAGGTTCACACATATCACAATTGATGCAGCGTTTGGTAATTAGTAGTGCCATTTCAATATATTACGCAAATTATTATTGTAAATTAAAGTGAGACAGAAAATAAAGTTTGCTATCACCGTGAAGATATGGATATAATATCGCCACTGGTTTGGAAGTACAAACCTATTTATGATAAGCAAGTTTCAAGCAGTTCAGCAGTGAGCGTTATCTTTGATATCCCTTCATAGCGAATTCCTTCTAATTTAGTTCCCATAAGTACGTATAAATCAAATCAAAAATATCATCTTGCCTCATGGCAATTAATAAAACAATTCAAAGGAATTCGTATGTCTAATACAATGACTGGCACAGTAAAATGGTTTAACAACGATAAAGGCTTCGGTTTTATCTCTCCAAAAGATGGCAGCAAAGATGTGTTTGTTCACTATTCTGCTATCCAAAGTAATAGCTTCAAAAGCTTAGATGAAGGCCAAGAAGTTTCCTTTACCATTGAAAATGGTATGAAAGGCCCAGCTGCTGCCAATGTAGTGATCCTCTAAGGCACCATCTATTTTTTGTAAGACAGTTATGCTACCTACTCAAATAGGTATACATCCAGATAATTAAATCCCTCAAATACAGGGTTTAATGAATAACTGTTTTTCACTTTAAACCGTGTAGCGTTGATGCGCTTCACGGTTTTTTGTATCCGCTCATTTATTTAGCAAATTCCTTACATTATCAGGGATTGGTGCTATCAATAATCAGTTTTCATGCCCAGTAAAATATAAATAATGGGCACTTCATAATTCTCGTTATCTCTAAGAATCCATTCATAATCTTTACTAAAACTTATTTATCCTTGATTATTTGCGGACTTGATAAGTTCACACATATCACAATAGATATAGTGTTTGGTCATCAGTAGCGCCATTCCGATCTATTATGAAAATTTATGATGGAGTTTTTGTAATGAAACCAAGCTTTTTTTCGGAAATTATCTTACCAGATAATTATCTCGCGCTAGATTTTTTGGCGTTTCATCAGCGGGATGAAAAATGTGTTTCTGAAATTGTGCAGCTGGATCAGGTTAAAAAAGGCATTATCTGGCATGGAAACCCGGCATTACTGACTATTTCACTGGAAAAAAAACGGGCTCAGGTACAGCTTGATATTGATGCTGACAGCACTTCTTATTCCAAAGATGCTTTGTCTGTTTTAGCCACACATATGCTTGGATTATTGCAGCCTGTTGAAATATTTGAAGAACAATATCAGGAAAATCCAGTGATTGGAGAACTCATTACGCGGCAGGCGGGTTTGCGTATTTATCAATCAGCATCGCCTTTTGAAGCGTTGAGCTGGGCGATTATAGGCCAGCAGATAAGTGTCAGTGCAGCAGTTTCCATTCGGCGACGATTTATTCAATCTGTTGGAGTTAAACATACTTCAGGGTTAATGTGCCATCCGACTCATAAAGAAGTTATGCAGTGTACAGAGCAGGATTTGTATCAGTGTGGTTTTTCTATGGGTAAAGCGAAGGCGCTATTGAGTGTCTGCCAGCTAATCGATTCTGGTGAATTGGATTTGTCTATTGAAAATGATGAAGCTGAAATCAGCCGGCTTACCAAAAATCTTTTAGCGATTAAGGGAATCGGTATTTGGACGGTCAATTATACTCTGCTAAGGGGATTAAATTATCTGAATGGCTCTTTGCATGGCGATGTCGCTGTGAGGCGTAATCTCCAGTACTTGCTGAAACAGGAAAACAAGGTAGATGCTGAGCAAACAGAGAAATGGCTAGCAGGTTTTTCTCCCTGGAAGGCTCTTGTCGCGGCTCATTTATGGAGACAACAATCCAGTAGTGGATATTAATAACAAAAGTTTCAATACCACTTTAATCCTTCATAAGGCTTTATGCGTAGCGCATCAAGGCGGCTTGTCAGCGATCCTGCATGGACTTCAAGCTGATGGCCGTCTGGATCCAGCAGGTAGATTGAATCTCCCTCACTTCGGTTCTCTTTCCATAGTTTTGTTCCAGCATTGAGCAATTTTTCTCTGAAAGCAGAAAAATGCTGAGCTTCGATATTAAAGGCGATATGCGTATAATCCCGTGCTGGTTTTGCTTCGTCACAGGAAAGACAGAGCCACAGTTCTCCCAGAGTTAAATAAGCCCCATTTTTCCAGCGTACATGTGGGGTGAATCCAAGCAGATTAATGTAAAAATCGAGACTATGCTCGAGATGAGAGACTGCCAGTGTTAGATGATTTAGCCCTGTCAGCATAGAATTTGCCTATTTTTATCTTGTAATAATCGATTTAAAACAAATAATTAAATAATGTTATGCGATCATGCAATTACATCGCTATGTTAGGAAAGGATATTATATCTGGCAAGTTTTCCTTGGTGTCTTCCTTTTGAAATCTAATAAAATGTTCCGAGTGCTTTTGTTAAGATACCCTTTTACCCATTAAGAGGTTTTGGCAATGTTATCTTTTTCACCGTTTGATGATTTAGCTCAGCAAATTTTACCAGTTGCAATAGAAGGGGATGACGGTGCGCATGATGTGGCTCATTTATACCGGGTTTGGAAAAATGCACAGAAAATCTGTGAAGCCGAATGCGGTAATTTGAGATTAGTTTTTGTAGCCGTTTTATTACATGATTGCGTTAGCGTTGAGAAAAATGACCCAAACCGGCATTTAGCCTCCCGTATGGCAGCGGAAAAAGCCACTCTGATATTAAAAGATCTTAGCTGGAGCGAAGAAGATATTGCTGCGGTCAGCCATGCGATTGAGACACATAGTTTCTCTGCGGGATTGACTCCGGAGACACTGGAAGCTCAAATTGTACAGGATGCTGATCGGCTTGATTCAATAGGCATGATGGGGGTTGCCCGTTGTTTTTATACAGCAGGGCGTATGCGTTCAGGTTTATATAATGCTTATGATCCCTTGGCAAAGCAGCGTGAATATGATGATCGCGCTTATGCGGTTGACCATTTTTATACCAAGCTGTTCAAAATAGAAGCGGGTTTTCAAACGGAAACTGGCAAACAAATGGCTCGGGAAAGAACGAAGCGCATGGAACAGTTTCTGAATGAGTTCTTTGACGAAATTCAGGCTGAATAAATCCGTGTTAATTATATAAATGTATAATTAATAGGATATAACCTGCAAGAGAACATGTAGTGACAGAAATATATAGTGATGAATACTGGATGCGTCAGGCCATGGATTTGGCAATGCAGGCACAGGCAAAAGGGGAAATCCCTGTAGGAGCACTGCTGGTAGCGGATAATAAAATTATTGCTGAAGGTTATAACCACCCCATAACAGATCATGATCCAACGGCCCATGCAGAAATTATTGCATTACGGCGTGGAGGTACTCAATTACAAAACTATCGCCTGCTGGAGACAACACTGTATGTCACTCTGGAGCCATGTGTCATGTGCGCGGGAGCGATGATCCACGGTCGTATACAGCGGCTGGTTTACGGTGCAAGTGATATGAAAACGGGAGCAGCCGGGTCTTTGATCGATATTCTGCGTCATCCCGGAATGAACCATCGGATTGAAATTACTGGTGGTGTGCTGGAGCAAGAATGCTCCGCTATGTTGAGTGCATTTTTCAAACAACGTAGGGAGCAGCATAAGGAATCAAAACGGCTAAAAAAGCAACAGCCGGAAGGGTGATAACGTTTACTGTATAACCTGAGCAGACGCGGGGACTTCTACTGGAGGATGAGAACTACTGGCAGTTGCCGGCTCAGCCTGCATGTCAGGAGTTTCTGTCTTGTTACGGTTGTTCCTGGCTCTCAGATATCCTTCCAGGCTTTGGTAATAACGACGAATATTTCCGACGTAGCGGTAGGCTTCATAGCCCCGTGCATAGCCATATGTAGTATTGGCATAGTATTTTTTCTGAGCTAACAGAGGAATTCGCGATTTAACATCCATCCAGAGATTAGGATCTCCTTTTTGCATAACTGTTAATTTGCGTGCATCAAGAATATGCCCATACCCTATATTATAAGCCGCTAATGCGAACCAAATTCTCTCATCTTCAGGAATGGTATCTGGCAAACGTTCCATCAGGTAATGTAAATATGCCATTCCTCCTTTTACACTTTCTTCCGGATCAAGACGGTCTTTGATTCCTGCCCATTCTGCTGTCGGACGGGTCAGCATCATCATGCCGCGAACTCCAGTGGGTGAGGTTGCCAGTGGATCCCAGTGTGATTCCTGCCATGCGATAGCTGCAACTAACCGCCAGTCCAGAGAACCAGCGTATTTTTCAAAAATAGGCTGATATGTCGGCAGTAGTTTGTTGATTGCACGAATAAATGAAATAGTATCGAAGTAATCGAATGAACCAATATGGCTGAAGTATTTATCTTCCAGCCGTGAGGTTATACCGTTTTCGGTCAGCATGTTGAAAAAATCCAGCATTGCTGAATAGAGGCTATAGTCATCATTACGTTTTAAATACCAGGTCAGCGGTTTGTCTTCACTAACATCGAAAGCGATTGCCAGATTAGGGTGGATCCGCTGTTGCAGGGCAAGGCTGATAGAATCACTGATGGTATAATCAATTTTGCCCTCAGAAACCTGCTCAAGTAGTTCCTGAGAATTACTATGTGATGATTCTTCCCAGTTTAAATCCGGATAAGATTTTTCTTTCAATTGCTTCAGCTCACTGACATGGGCTGAACCTGCGCTCACAACCAGTGAGCCAGTCAGGTCTGCAAATGAGCGTGGACGTACCGTACCTTTACGATAAACCAACTGCTGAGATACAGAGTAATAGGCCGGGCCAGTTCGCGTCTGGTTAAGTCTTTCTTTATTGTAGATAAGACCTGCGGCTAAAAAATCAGCTTTGTCATTATCTAAGTCGTCAAAAAGCTGGTTAATGTTAGAACGAAACTTAATGCTCAGCTTGACACCCAGATAATCTGCAAATCGCTTGGCTAAATCATAATCAAATCCTACAGGTTCATTTTTATCATTAAGTGAAATCAGAGGGGAACTGATGGTACTAACCCTAAGTTCGCCCCGCGCCAAGATCCTGTTTATCTGCTCCTGTTGTTTATTAGGCCAACTGATGTTGAGACCAATAATTGTGGCAGACAGGAGTGCGATAATGACGATGACAAAATAATTTATCTTGATATTGCTCAAACAGTTATCTCTCGTCAGTACGGTTAGGCTCGGTATGAAATGTCAGATAATAGCATGGTTAAATTTCCAGTACTTAAGAATTTTGCGCAACAAAATTGAAGCCTGCAACTTTATTGGAGCCGTTTTAAAAGTCCATTGTATGTGTTGATAGGTTAATTAACGCTCACGCAAACGGTTTCGTCGAGGAAAACATTCCTCTATAATGTCGGTGTTTCCCCTAAGGCATCAGTCAGGCTTTGCTTCTAAGATGAGAGAACCTATTACTATGGAAATTCTGCGTGGCTCGCCCGCTTTATCAGCGTTTCGTATTACTAAGCTCCATTCCCAGTGCCAGGCTCAACAGCTTCCCGTGACAGAAATTTATGCGGAATATGTCCATTTCGCGGAAATAAATTCACCTCTTACGGCAGAAGAACAGGAAAAATTAAACAGACTATTAAAATATGGTCCTTCTTTAGCTGAACATGAACCCAAAGGTCAACTATTTTTAGTCACTCCCCGGCCAGGTACGATATCACCGTGGTCTTCAAAAGCGACAGAGATAGTTCATAACTGTGGGCTGAAACAAATTGCCCGTCTGGAAAGAGGGATTGCCTATTATATCCAGTGCGGTGAAATGAATGATATGCAGTGGCAGGCACTGTCGGCGTTACTGCACGATCGTATGATGGAACGCGTGTTTACTCAGTTTGAGCAGGCGGAAGTGCTGTTTTCTCACCAACAGCCAGCACCATTGAAACAGGTTGATATTTTGCAATCAGGACGCGCAGCATTGGAAGCTGCCAATATTGAATTGGGATTGGCATTGGCGGCGGATGAGATTGACTATTTGCTGCGTGCTTTCCAGAAATTAGAGCGTAACCCGACTGATGTTGAACTCTACATGTTTGCACAGGCAAATTCTGAACATTGCCGTCACAAAATTTTCAATGCGGATTGGGTGATTGATGGTCAGGAACAGGAAAAATCTCTGTTTAAGATGATTAAAAATACATTTGAACAGACGCCGGATCATGTTTTTTCTGCTTATAAAGATAACGCT
Organism: Xenorhabdus sp. PB30.3; assembly: GCF_963895965.1. Classification (NCBI taxonomy): domain Bacteria; kingdom Pseudomonadati; phylum Pseudomonadota; class Gammaproteobacteria; order Enterobacterales; family Morganellaceae; genus Xenorhabdus; species Xenorhabdus sp. PB30.3. The sequence continues at coordinate 29,049 of NZ_CAWQMW010000002.1, forward strand.
GCTGTTATGGAAGGTTCTCAGGCAGGGCGTTTTTTCCCTAATCCTGAAAATGGGGTGTACGACTATCATCAGGAACCAGCCCATATATTGATGAAAGTTGAAACACATAACCACCCAACAGCCATTTCTCCGTGGCCGGGAGCGGCGACAGGTTCGGGCGGAGAAATCCGTGATGAAGGTGCTACAGGCCGGGGAGCTAAACCTAAAGCCGGGCTGGTTGGTTTTTCGGTTTCTAACCTGAAAATTCCCGGATTTGAACAACCGTGGGAAGAAGAGTTCGGTAAACCTGAGCGAATTGTCAGTGCGCTGGATATCATGCTGGAAGGCCCTTTGGGAGGCGCTGCATTTAATAATGAGTTTGGCCGTCCTGCGTTATTAGGGTATTTCAGAACGTATGAAGAAGAAGTGACATCCCATAACGGTACTGAATTGCGTGGTTATCATAAGCCGATCATGCTGGCCGGAGGAATCGGTAATATTCGTGAAGAGCACATCCAGAAAGGAGATATTACTGTTGGTGCCAGGCTGATTGTGCTGGGTGGCCCAAGCATGAATATCGGCCTTGGTGGCGGAGCAGCTTCTTCAATGACATCTGGTCAGTCTGATGCGGAACTGGATTTTGCCTCAGTGCAGCGTGATAACGCAGAAATGGAACGCCGTTGTCAGGAAGTGATTGATCGCTGCTGGCAGCTTGGCAATGACAACCCAATTTTGTTCATCCACGATGTTGGTGCAGGCGGTCTGTCAAATGCAATGCCAGAATTAGTCAGTGACGGCGGGCGAGGAGGCCGTTTTGAACTGCGTAATATCCTCAATGATGAACCGGGGATGAGCCCATTACAGGTATGGTGCAATGAGTCTCAGGAACGTTATGTATTAGCTGTAGCGCCGGAACAGCTCGCTCTGTTCGAGGATATTTGCCAGCGGGAACGTGCGCCGTATGCTGTTATTGGTGAAGCGACAGAAGAGCGCCATCTGTTGTTGAATGACAGCCATTTCGATAATCAGCCAATTGATATGCCACTGGATGTGCTTCTTGGTAAGACACCAAAGATGCTGAAAAATGTGAATTCACTGAAAGCAAAAGGAAAAGGGCTGGAGCGTCAGGGTATTGATTTGGCCGAGGCAGTTAAACGTGTTCTGCATTTACCCGCAGTAGCAGAGAAAACTTTCCTGATCACTATTGGTGACCGCTCAATAACCGGTATGGTAGCAAGAGATCAGATGGTTGGCCCCTGGCAGATCCCAGTTGCGGATTGTGCGGTGACGACAGCGAGTCTGGATAGCTATTATGGTGAAGCGATGTCGATGGGGGAACGTGCACCGGTTGCCCTACTGGACTTTGCTGCCTCGGCACGTATGGCTGTCGGAGAAGCACTGACAAATATCGCCTCAGCTTATATACAGGATTTGAAGCGAGTGAAGCTGTCTGCTAACTGGATGTCAGCTTCAGGTCACGCAGGGGAAGATGCCGGATTGTATGAAGCAGTGAAAGCGGTTGGCGAAGAATTATGCCCGGCATTGGGCCTGACTATTCCTGTCGGCAAAGATTCTATGTCGATGAAAACCCGTTGGACACAAGATGGTGAAGAGCGTGAGATGACGTCTCCGCTTTCATTGGTCATCACTGCATTTGCACGGGTAGAAGATGTGCGTAATACCGTGACACCTGAATTATCAACGGATGATGATAACGCATTAATTCTGATTGATCTGGGATTGGGACAAAATGCATTAGGAGGAACGGCACTGGCTCAGGTTTATCGTCAACTTGGCGATAAGACTGCGGATATTCGCAATACTGAACAACTTGTCGGCTTCTTTAAAGCTATTCAGCAACTGATTGCAGAACGTAAATTGCTGGCTTATCACGACCGCTCTGACGGTGGCCTGTTGGTAACATTGGCAGAAATGGCATTTGCGGGGCACTGCGGCCTGCACGCTAATATCAGTGCTTTTGATGAAGATATTCTGGCTGCTTTATTCAGTGAAGAATTAGGCGCAGTAATTCAGGTTCGTGAAACTGACAGGGAACAGGTTGAAAATCTACTGGCTGACTATGGATTAAGCGATTGTGTACATTATTTAGGGCAAGCCAAAGCGGGAGATGATTTTGTCATCTCCAGTAATAATATGGAAGTTTATCGCCAGAACCGGAGCACTCTGCGTTTATGGTGGGCAGAAACAACCTGGCAGATGCAGCGCCTTCGTGATAACCCCGAATGTGCAGATCAGGAACACCAATCAAAACAGGATTTGAGTGATCCGGGCCTGAATGTGAAATTAACCTTTGATCCGGCAGAAGACATTGCCGCCTGTTACATATCCAAACAGGTACGCCCACGTGTCGCTGTGTTGCGTGAACAGGGAGTGAATTCCCACGTCGAAATGGCGGCAGCATTCCATCGCGCTGGTTTTGAAGCCGTAGATGTCCATATGAGCGATTTGCTGAGTGGACGAGTGACATTGGAGCAGTTCCAGACACTGGTTGCCTGTGGTGGCTTCTCATATGGTGATGTTCTTGGTGCTGGTGAAGGCTGGGCTAAATCCATTCTGTTTAATTCACGGGTACGTGATGATTTTGCCAACTTCTTTTCCCGACCGGATACCCTATCTCTTGGGGTATGTAATGGCTGCCAGATGATCTCGAATCTACACGAATTGATCCCGGGCACAGAATACTGGCCTCGTTTTGTCCGCAATTACTCTGAACGTTATGAAGCCCGTTTTAGTCTGGTTGAAGTGACAGAAAGTCCATCGTTGTTTCTACAGGGAATGGCGGGTTCTCGTCTGCCAATTGCAGTGGCTCATGGTGAAGGTCAGGTAGAGTTCAGAAGTAGTCAAAGTCTGGCTGAATTGGAAAAACATCAGCAAATCGCCCTGCGATTCGTAGATAACTATGGTCAGCCGACAGAAAATTACCCTGCCAACCCTAATGGATCTGTTGGTGGGATTACCTCTGTCACCAGCCGAGATGGACGAGTTACTGCAATGATGCCGCACCCTGAAAGGGTATTCCGTACAGTGAGTAACTCCTGGCACCCTGAGGAGTGGGGAGAAGATGGCCCGTGGATGCGTATCTTCCGTAATGCTCGCAAGCAGTTAGGTTAATAACTTAATTATCCAACTTTCACTTTTCATCATAAGGCTCTGAATATGTATCAGAGCCTTTATTTTTCATTTCGTTATCACAGATAATGTTTTTTCTACATGTGGTTTTTATCTTTTTGATTTATCGTTTTATTTACGATTTTTTTACTCTGACTGTCGAGGCATATCTCTATGACTAAAAAAACGATAAATCCTGAAACTGTATTTAATTCTGTTCAATATGGTTTCAGTCAGGCAGTGATTAAAACAGGAACCCGGCATCTGTTTTTGTCTGGTCAGGTAGGAATTAATAAAGATGAGGAAACAATTCCGGGAGGGTTGCCTGCCCAAACTAAACTTGCGTTAGAAAATTTGCACTCAGTGATCCGAGAGGCTGGTGGTGAATTAAGCGATATTACAATGTTGCGTATCTATATCAAGCAGGGAGCTGAATCGCATGAGAATCAGCTGGTCATATCATCTTTATTACAGCAGTATTTCCCTTCAGAGCCTCCCGCTTCTTCTTGGGTCATTGTAACAGGATTATCTTTACCTGAATGGCTAATAGAAATTGAAGCTGAAGCCATTTTAGATTAATGCAAAGATTTTCCATAACACACGAAGTGTTGTGTAAATGTTTTAATTTGGTTAACTTACGTTGTTTTGTGAGTTAATTAAATTAATCGTTTTAAAATGGTGTCTCTAAAGAGCGACAATGGTTGTTTTTGTTGTCTCAAAATGGAGACATTTAATATTATGATTTAATTAATTAAATTCATTTAAATCATGAAGTGTCATAAATTAGCGACAGAAATACATACCCTGCATCAAAAATACATATAACAAAGTATAAATATTAAAGTGTTTTTTATTTTTATATAATAAAATCAATTAATTAATAAGTTATTTAAAAGTTGGCACGCAATGTGCATAATAAAAGGCAGTTGCTCATTCAATTTTTTATGTCGGCCCACAGAATAGGGTGGAAAAATGCCACATAAGCCCGGAATGACGCCAAAGTAAGGTGCCTACCGTCCAATTTATGATATTCGCTTTCGGGCCTTATCAAGCAACGGGCGACACGTGGAGTGAGGCACCACCTATATTCTTATAGGCTCCTCGCTGGCGGGATAGTAGAAAAAATACTATCCCGCCGTCATTATTGCAGATTCATTTTGCCCATCGTGTTGATATATCCGCCTGCACTATTCTTGTTCTTGCCAGCCCATTTGTTATAACCCATTATTTGAGACTATTTTTTTCTAAAACTATTTTTTCTGAAAAACGGCGATAAAATCCATCATCTGGCTGGCTTTCTACCACCTTATATCGGTTAGCATCAACGTAATTGCAGGTTTTAAGATGATTTCTCTGAAAAAAAGGCGTTTATTTCCCCGATCATTGCGTCAATTAGTTGTAATGGCTTTCTGGCTGGTGTTATTACCGCTATTAGTTCTGGCATATCAGGCATATCAAAGCCTAGACCAACTCAGCACTCAGGCGGCAGAAATTAACCGCACAACCTTATCTGATGCCCGGCGCAGTGAAGCTATGATTGGTGTCGCCCTCGAGATGGAACGTAGTTATCGCCAGTATTGTGTTTTGGGAGATGTCCGGCTGGAAAAACTCTATCAACGCCAATATCAGCAGTACACAACGATGCTGAATAATCAGATGGCGATGCTGGCCAATAAAGAGTATAAGGAGAAGTTTAATCAGCTCCTGTCCGGGTTGAATAAGATTACTTGTCGCAACAGCGTGCCAGAGGCTGCCGCAGATAAATTACTTGAACAATTCTCAAACGCTAATAACCAGTTAGTACAGGAAACGCGCAATATCATTTTTATTCGTGGTGAACAATTACAAAAAGAGATCGCGGATAAAGGGCAGTTTTTTGGCTGGCAAAGTTTAATCTTATTTCTATTAAGTGCATTTTTAATTGCCCTGTTTACACGTATGATTATTGGGCCGGTCAAAGGCATTGAGAGAATGATTAATCGATTAGGTGCCGGACAGGCACTGGAAAACAAGATTGAATCCTTCAAAGGCCCCAGAGAGTTACGCTCATTGGCACTGCGGATTATTTGGTTAAGTGAACGTCTGTCCTGGCTTGAATCGCAGCGCCATGAGTTTTTACGCCATATCTCCCACGAACTGAAAACGCCTCTCGCCAGTATGCGCGAAGGGACGGAATTATTGGCGGATGAAGTTGCCGGACCATTAACTACAGACCAAAAAGAAGTGGTCACCATTCTGGACAGTAGCAGTAAACACTTACAGCAACTTATTGAACAATTACTCGAATATAATCGCAAAATTGTCGATGCTCCTGCCGAACAACAGGTTGTGTCGTTAAAAGAGATAATTGACAGCGTTGTTTTGTCACATCAATTACCTGCGCGGACAAAAAATATTCATACAGAAATTCAGTTGGATACTGATGATTGTTGGGCTGAACCTAAATTATTAATGAGAGTTATTGATAATCTCTACTCCAATGCAGTGCACTATGGCGCTGAATCCGGTAACATTTGGATTTCCGGTCGGCAAGTGGATAAAAATATTCAGATTGATATTGCCAATACGGGAACACCTATCCCTGAGTTAGAGAAAAGCATGATTTTCGAACCATTTTATCAAGGAAAACTTCAGCGCAAAGGTGCGGTCAAAGGAAGTGGGCTTGGTTTGAGTATTGCGCAGGACTGTATTAGACGGATGGGGGGAGAACTTCATCTGATAGAATCCGACTTTGCTGATGTATGTTTCCGGATTGAACTGCCGTTAACCGCAGAGAATGATTAAATAATATGCACAACAGGTTTACTCACCACTTTATGATGAAGACGGAGCAGCAGAATATTGTGACTCGGACAGTGAAAAAAAAAGCGGTAATGCAGCGTTTATCTGAACGGGCTGTGTCCCGGTGTTTCCGTACTATGATTTTACTGTTTGTTCCCTATTTACTGGCAGGGTGTGTTTCAAATTCCGCTTCTGGTGAGCTGGCAAAAATTTCTGAAGCCATTATGCCGGAGCAGCGTGTCATTGATTATCACCCCAAAGGGTGTGATGTGATATGGAATATCACAAAAACAGCTGCAATGGAAAATAGCCTTTACTGGCTAAGACTGATCGACTGCACGGAGAGACTGTCTCCAACGGAAGCCCGTGACAAGGTCAAGCAGTTCATGGCAGATGATTGGTCACAGGTTTTCAAACAGAGTATTCTTATAAACCACTCAATACCTTCAGTTGCTGAACGGCGCAGTATCATAGAAAACCTGAATCGATATAGCACACAATTTCCGCCTTCGTTGCAGCCATTATTACAACTATGGCGTGACCAACAATATTTAAAAATTAGTCTGGCAGAGCAAAAATCAAAATATCAGCGATTACAATCAGATAGTGAAACAAAAATTGATCGACTGAAAGAAGCACGAACCCGGCTGGAATATGAATTACATTCAATATCCCGTAAGTTAGAAAATCTGACCGATATTGAACGTCAGCTTTCATCCCGCAAGCAAAGCCAGAATGTTTCTTCGGCGTCAGTTGAAACAGAATACCCTGTTGATGAAAGCGGTAATAAAATCAACGAATCCCACCCGGAAAGCCATTCGAAACAACTTCCGGAAAGCCATTCGAAACAACTTCCGGAAAGAAAATCGGAAACAAAGACAGAAGATAATTTTTCAGAAGAAAAAGGAGCTGAAGTACAATGACCGCACGCAATCCTGCTCATCTCCTTCTGGTTGATGATGATCCAAGCTTACTGAAATTATTGGGAATGCGTCTGATCAGTGAGGGATTTCGTGTCACGACAGTGGAAAGCGGGCATGAAGCATTACGCATCCTATTAAAAGAAAAAGTAGATTTAGTCATCAGTGACTTACGCATGGATGAGATGGATGGCATGGCCTTATTTGCTGAAATTCAAAAACAGCATCCGGGTATGCCGGTGATTATTCTCACAGCTCATGGTTCTATTCCCGATGCTGTTGCCGCAACACAGCAGGGTGTATTTAGTTTTCTGACTAAACCTGTTGATCGTGATGCACTTTACAAAGCCATTGATGATGCTCTGGAATTATCAACACCTGCCATAGATGGTAAATGGAGTGAACAAATTGTCACCCGCAGCCCTCTGATGCTGCGTTTGCTGGAACAGGCAAAAATGGTGGCGCAGTCTGATGTCAGCGTTTTGATTAACGGGCACAGCGGAACCGGTAAAGAAGTGTTGGCTCAGGCTATTCATCGTGCAAGTCCCCGGGCAAAGAAACCCTTTATTGCGATTAACTGTGGTGCCTTACCTGAACAACTGCTGGAATCTGAACTGTTCGGCCATGCGAAAGGCGCATTTACCGGAGCAGTCAGTAGCCGGGAAGGGCTTTTTCTGGCAGCTCAGGGAGGAACGCTGTTTCTTGATGAAATCGGCGATATGCCACTGGCGCTTCAGGTTAAGCTATTGAGGGTATTACAGGAGCGTAAGATCCGCCCTCTGGGAAGTAATCGTGATTTAGATATTGATGTCAGGATTATTTCGGCAACTCACCGGGATTTGCCGAAGGCGATGCAGCGCAATGAATTCCGCGAAGATCTCTATTACCGATTGAATGTTGTCAACCTGAAAATCCCTACCCTGAATGAACGGGCCGAAGATATTCCTTTACTGGCAAACCATTTGCTGCGGGAATCAGCCAAACGTCATAAGCCTTTTGTGCGTAGTTTCTCCACCAATGCGATGAAATGTCTGATGGCAGCAAGCTGGCCGGGGAATGTTCGCCAGTTGGTCAATGTGATTGAGCAATGCGTAGCGCTGACAACCGCTCCGGTGATCAGTGATGCCTTAGTCATGCAGGCATTGGAAGGTGAAAATACGGCATTACCGACATTTGTCGAGGCGCGTAGCCAGTTTGAACTGAATTATTTACGTAAATTACTACAAATGACTAAAGGTAATGTCACTCACGCCGCCCGTGTAGCAGGGCGTAACCGAACAGAATTTTATAAATTATTGGCTCGCCATGAACTGGATGCCAATGATTTTAAGGAATAACCTTCCTGTAATTTAAATCCCATAAATAATTGAAACATTTTTAAAGCCGTATTGAACTGTCTGAACCAGACAGAGAAGTGAATAATGGCCCAGGAGAGCCGCATTCTATGAGTCGTACTCTTAATATTGCCCTTGCCCAATTAAACTGGCTGGTAGGGGATATCGAAGGCAACAGCGAGCGTATGTTGCATACAGTACAGGAACAGCAGGAAAAAGGCGCTGATCTCGTTATGTTCTCTGAGTTATCACTGTCGGGTTATTTCCCAGAGGATCTCCTGTTCCGTTCTGATTTCCATCAGCGTTGCCGCGAACAGTTAGTACGCTTACAAGAGGCAAGCTCTCAGGTTGGTATTTTAGTTGGTCATCCGTGGCAACAGGACGGAAAAATATACAACGCACTTTCGCTGTTCTGGAAAGGTGAAACCGTTGCTCGTTACTTCAAGCAACAACTGCCTAATTATGGCGTTTTTGATGAAGAACGCTATTTCGATGCGGGCGAGCGAAATTGTGTTATACCCTTTAAAGGCTATAATCTGGGTTTGTTGATTTGTGAAGACCTATGGTTTGATGCTCCGGTTGATGCTTTGAAACAGGCGGGAGCCGATATTATCCTGTCAATGAATGCTTCTCCTTATAATCACGAAAAACCAAATATCCGCAGTGCGCTTATCAAATCACATTGCCAGCGTATTCATTTGCCAATCATCTATCTAAATCAGGTTGGCGGACAGGATCAGCTGATTTTTGATGGCTGTTCAAAAGTCTTTGATATGAATGGTGAAATCACACACCGCATGGCAGCTTTTGAAGAGCAGGTCGAGCAGTGTCGTTTGAGTGATATGACAATTGAACCGATGGCAAATCCTATTCCTCCATTGCCGCCATTGGGGCAAATTTATAAAGCCTTAGTTCTTTCTGTGCGGGATTATGTACAGAAAAATGGTTTTAAAGGCGCGTTACTTGGGTTATCCGGAGGAATTGATTCCGGCCTGACACTGGCGATTGCGGTGGATGCTTTGGGTAAAGAGCATGTACAGGCGGTGATGATGCCATTCCGCTATACCTCTGAAATGAGTATTCATGATGCCAGAGAACAGGCTGAATTGCTCGGTGTTGAATTTGATATTGTCTCTATCGAACCGATGTTTGACGCATTTATGGCTCAGTTGGAGCCGATGTTTGCCGGTACAGAAAAAGACACGACAGAAGAAAACTTACAGGCTCGCTGTCGGGCTGTCATTCTGATGGCAATGTCAAACAAGCGCCGCCGTCTGGTACTGACAACCAGTAATAAAAGTGAATCAGCGGTAGGCTACTCCACTTTATATGGCGATATGGCTGGTGGCTTCAATGCTTTGAAAGATGTGCCAAAAACAATGGTATTTGCATTGTCCACATATCGTAATACATTATCTCCCGCTATTCCTCAGCGTGTTATCGATCGTCCGCCATCTGCGGAACTGGCTCCTGATCAGCTCGATCAGGACAGCCTGCCACCGTATGACATGCTGGATGCTATCCTCGAGGGATATGTAGAAAAAGATAAATCCGTGGCTGATTTAGTAGCAGAAGGTTTTGACGAAGCGATTGTCCGTAAAGTGATCCGGTTGGTGGACATCAATGAGTATAAACGTCGTCAGGCTCCCATTGGCCCGCGTATTACACAGCGTGATTTTGGTAAAGACAGGCGCTATCCGATTACGTCTGGTTTCGGGCGTAAGAACTGGTAATAACAGGAATACTTCATGAAAAAGATTGATGCAATTATCAAACCTTTCAAGCTCGATGATGTGCGTGAAGCTCTGGCTGAAGTCGGTATCACAGGTATGACGGTGACAGAGGTGAAGGGATTTGGCCGCCAGAAAGGACATACCGAACTGTATCGTGGTGCAGAATATATGGTGGATTTTCTGCCCAAAGTCAAAATAGAGATTATCGTACCGGATGATATTGTTGATACCTGTGTCGATACTATTATGCAGACCGCCCAAACCGGTAAAATTGGTGATGGCAAGATTTTTGTGTTCGATGTTGCTCGTGTTGTACGTATTCGTACTGGTGAACAGGACGAAGAAGCAATTTAATCTCTAATAGGCTCATTCCCCGCCATGACGGCGGGGTTCTAGATGACGATGCCGAGTTAAATGACTTTATGCGGGCCAAAACATTCGTAATGGATATGTTGTTCATGGATGCCCATTTTCAGAAGCTGAGCGGCGATATATTGCATGAAAGCGACCGGCCCACAGAGATAAAACTGCATCCCTTCTATATTTATTTCATCTTTTACCGAAGCCAGCTCCATTAACCCTGTCTGTTGGTAATCTGTGCCGAAATTATCTTCATTTCTGGGTTCGCGATACCAGACCTGATAATTCATATTAGGCATGGATTCAGCAATCGCTTTTACTTTGTCTGAGAAGGCATGAAAACCACCATGTTCTGCTGCGTGAAGCCAATTGATGATACCAGTATGTTGTTGTTTATGCAGATATTGCAGCATACTCATCATCGGAGTCAGGCCGACACCGGCAGAGATAAGCGTAACAGGAGTATCAGGCTGGATATCAAGGAAGAAATCGCCTCGCGGTGCGGACAGTAATACGGTATCTCCTTCCTGTACTTTATCGTGCATATAGCTGGATACCTTGCCATGAGATTCCCGTTTAATGGCGATTTGATAGTGAGTTCCATTCGGTGCGGCAGTTAATGAATACTGACGAATTTCACGATGCTCAAAGGCAGGATCTTCCAGATAAATACTCAAGTATTGCCCCGGTTTATAATCTAAGACTTTACCGCCATCGACAGGCACAAATTCAAAACTGGTAATAATATCGCTTTGCGGCTGTTTCCGGCTGACACGGAACTGACGCAGACCACGCCATCCTCCTACCGAAAGTTCACCACTCTGATAAATTTCTTCTTCACGATTGATAAAAACACCGGCTAATACGTCGTAGGCTTTTCCCCAGGCATCCAGCACTTCTTCTGCCGGATGAAACATCTCATCAATTGTTGCCAACAGATGAGTTCCCACAATCTGGTAGTGTTCCGGCTGAATATTCAGGCTTGCATGTTTGTGAGCGATCTTTTCTACCGCCGGTAACAGAGCAGATAAGTTATCGATATTAGCCGCATAAGCACACAGAGCATTGAAAAGGGCCTGACGTTGATCACCGTTACTCTGGTGGCTCATGTTAAAGATATTCTGTAATTCAGGGTTATGACTGAACATGCGTTCATAAAAATGAGCAGTCAATTTTGGCCCGGTAGAAACAATCAGAGGAATAGTGGATTTTATAGTTGCGATAGTTTGACTGTCTAACATCATGATCTCCTGAATTTTTAAATCATGCTCAATTGATAAGTTGCATTTTAAATGCAACTTATTCTTCTGGGAAAGAGCTTAAAGTAAAAAGCAGAAATTATTTTGACTTAAATCAAAATCGCAGGATTTGTGAAACAACAATATTTGACAGAAATCACAAAGATCAATGATAAATCCCGGACGGATAAAAAACATGATGGGCTATAGGGCGGTAGGTCTTGAAGCAATCGTTTGCGTAAAATGTCCTGTCAAGACTATCTCATTTGATAAAAAGAGTTTACACTGTGTCACATTCTGGCCCTCAGGGGTATTTTTTAAAGATGTAGCTGAGTCAGGAGAACCAAATGCTAAAGCGTGAAATGAATATTGCGAATTATGATCCCGAACTGTGGCAGGCGATGGAGCAGGAGGTTCGTCGTCAGGAAGAACACATTGAACTGATTGCTTCTGAAAACTACACCAGTCCAAGAGTTATGCAGGCTCAAGGCTCTCAGCTGACTAACAAGTATGCGGAAGGTTATCCGGGTAAACGCTACTATGGTGGCTGTGAGTACGTTGATATAGTTGAACAACTGGCAATTGACAGAGCAAAAGAGCTGTTTGGCGCAGATTATGCTAATGTCCAGCCGCATTCAGGTTCTCAGGCGAATATGGCGGTATATATGACGCTGTTGCAACCCGGTGACACTGTTTTAGGGATGAATCTGGCACACGGTGGGCACCTGACTCACGGTTCTCCGGTCAACTTCTCTGGGAAACTTTATAATGTTGTTCCCTATGGCATTGATGAAAAAGGAAAAATTGATTACGACGATATCCGTAATCAGGCACTGAAACATCAGCCTAAAATGATCATCGGTGGCTTCTCTGCCTACTCTGGTGTGGTTGACTGGGCAAAAATGCGTGAAATCGCTGATGAAATCGGTGCATACCTTTTTGTTGATATGGCTCACGTTGCAGGCCTGATTGCCGCGGGTGTTTATCCAAACCCGGTTCCTCATGCTCATGTTGTGACAACGACAACCCACAAAACACTGGCAGGCCCACGCGGTGGTCTGATTCTGGCAAAAGGTGGGGATGAAGAGCTGTATAAAAAACTGAACTCTGCTGTTTTCCCTGGTGGTCAGGGTGGCCCGTTGATGCATGTTATTGCAGGTAAAGCGGTTGCGCTGAAAGAAGCCATGGAACCAGAATTCAAAACGTATCAGCAACAAGTTGCTAAGAATGCGAAAGTCATGGTAGACGTGTTTTTACAGCGTGGTTACAAAATTGTTTCCGGCAGCACTGAAAACCATTTGTTCCTGCTGGATCTGGTGGATAAAGATATTACGGGTAAAGAAGCTGATGCAGCATTAGGTCGTGCCAACATTACCGTCAATAAAAACAGCGTACCTAATGATCCTCGTAGCCCATTTGTCACTTCTGGTATTCGTATTGGTACCCCGGCAATTACCCGTCGTGGTTTCAAAGAAGCAGAAACCAGTGAACTGGCTGGCTGGATATGTGATGTGCTGGATAACATCAATGATGAAACGGTGATTGAAAGCGTTAAACAGAAAGTCTTGGCAATCTGCGCAAAATATCCGGTCTACGCATAACTTAGAATAATTATTGAGTATAAATACTGAATAAATAGTTAATAAGCCCGTCTCATTAGTTTTGAGCGGGTTTTTTTGCATTAAACTTTTGCATTAAACACGGGGGCAAAGGATGGTTGTTCCATCAACATTTTGGCTGGGATTAGGCTATTTCACCTATTTCTTTTCTTTTGGGATCTTTTTACCATTCTGGTCAGTCTGGTTGCAGGGAGAAGGCATTACTCCTTCCATGATCGGCATAATATTAGGCATTGGTTTGGTTTCCCGCTTTGTTGGCAGTCTCATTATTTCTCCTACCGTTAAAGATCCTGCCAAATTAATTACAGCATTAAGATTATTATCTTTTCTGGCTTTAATCTTTGCGGTCAGTTTTTCTTTTGGCAGCCACTGGGCGTGGATTTGCCTTGTAATGATAGGTTTTAACCTGTTTTTTTCGCCGTTAGTACCTTTATCAGATGCTTTAGCGGGTACATGGCAAAAGCAGTTTACTTTTGATTATGGCAAAGTGCGTGTGTGGGGGTCGATTGCCTTTATTATCAGTTCTTCTTTAACCGGGATATTACTCTCTTCCTCCGGTATTGAGTTTGGATCAAGTGTCAGTATTTCCTTTGATAAACTCAATGACTGGATTGGAGGCAATTTATTCGGTCATCACCAGATTATCCTTGCTTCTCTGATTATCAGTGTTGCTATTATGCTGTCAGGGATGATGCTGAAACCATCTGTTATGCCTGCGGGTAAAATCAAGGTAGAAAACGCCAATACAGTATCATTCAGAAAGTTATTATCCGAAAAATCAGTGTGGCAGTTTTTATTATGTGTCACGCTATTACAGGCAGCTCATGCTGGTTATTACAGCTTTGGTTCCATTTATTGGGAAAAAGCCGGTTATTCATCATCCACTATCGGCTATCTCTGGTCACTGGGTGTGGTAGCAGAAGTTGTGATTTTCACCTTCAGCAAACAGCTATTCCGTCGCTGGAGCGCTCGCAGCCTTCTGCTGCTTTCTGCTATTTGTGGGGTGATCCGCTGGGGATTAATGGGAGCATTCACGGAACTACCCGTGCTGATTATTATTCAAATCCTGCATTGTGGAACTTTCACTGTTTGCCATTTAGCGGCTATGCGTTTTATCGGCGCCAGAAAAGAAAATGAAGTTATTCGCCTACAGTCAGTCTACTCTGCGTTAGCAATGGGAGGCGGTATCGCTGTTATGAGTGCAGTAGGTGGTTTCCTGTATGAACATATGGGAGGTGGAATCTACTGGGTAATGGCGTTGGTCGCATTACCTGCGATTTTCTTACGGCCTAAAGCTGAAGGTCAAATTCATTCAGTATGAAATAAAATTACAAATAAGAAACAATAAGTTAATAAGAACCCAGTAAAAAGGGCACCTATTATTTTGGTGCCCTGTAAATAACATTGCTCAGATAATTATTTTTTAATTAACGTTTCAGTGCTTCAGTCAATTCTTCACGCATTTCAGACAGCATATCTTTAACAATACGTGGGCTGCCTGCAACGATATTACCGGAACTGATGTAGTTGTGACCACCAACGAAGTCAGTCACAATACAGCCGGATTCACGAACCAGCAGTTCACCACCCATGAAATCCCATGGCTTCAGGCCGATTTCGAAATAACCATCAACACGGCCGGCAGCAACATAAGCCATATCCAGCGCCGCGGAACCAGTGCGACGAAAATCTGCACAACGTTCAAATAATTTACCCAGTACGTTCATGTAAGGAATAGCGTGTTGTTTAGCTTTGAATGGGAAACCGGTAGCAATGATAGTGCCATCCAGATCACGGGCATTAGCACCACGCAGGCGATAGCCATTCAGCTGTGCACCCTGACCACGAGTAGCAGTGAACAGTTCGTTACGCATTGGGTCGTAAACCACAGCAACTTCGGTGCGGCCTTTGATGCGTACAGCAATGGAAACAGCGAAATGAGGGAGACGTTTAATAAAGTTGGTGGTGCCATCCAGTGGATCGATTACCCATTGGACATCGCTATCTTCACCTAAGTGTTCACCGGTTTCTTCAGTGATAATAGTATGCTTAGGGTAGGACTTGCGGATAATGTCAATGATCATGCTTTCTGCTTCACGATCAACATTAGTGACAAAATCGTTACTGCCTTTTTGGCTTGCTTCAACAGCGTCAGGAGTTTCATAGCTTTTGGCAATGTGGTTGCCGGCCTTACGAGCAGCGCGTATAGCGATATTTAGCATCGGATGCATGGGGTATCTTCCACCAGAATTTTAAAGAACGGGAAACAAATCGGCGCGCAGTATAGCAGTAGTTCGTCAAAATGACTAATGCTGTGTTAAGATATTCGGCTCTTATACTGAAATTAAAAGCCGTCATGTTAGAGAACATCCGCATTATCCTGGTAGAAACTTCCCACACGGGCAACATGGGTTCAACTGCCAGAGCTATGAAAACCATGGGGTTAACCAATCTGTATCTGGTCAATCCGCTTGTTTTGCCTGATTCTCATGCAATCGCACTTTCCGCAGGCGCCAGTGATGTCATTGGTAATGCAACGATTGTGGATTCGCTGGATGAAGCACTGTCCGGGTGTGAATTGGTTATCGGAACCAGTGCCCGTTCCCGTACACTTTCCTGGCCAATGGTTGAACCGAGGGAATGTGGTGAACGCTGTGTCAGCGCTGTTCAGAACTCACCGGTAGCTATCGTGTTCGGTCGTGAACGTGTGGGGCTGACTAACGAAGAACTCCAGAAGTGTCACTACCATCTTTATATTCCGACCAACCCTGAATATGGTTCGCTGAATCTGGCTATGGCTGTTCAGTTGGTTAGTTATGAGATCCGAATGGCGCACCTTGCTCTTACTGCTCAGGAAAAACAGGAAAAAGCGGATGCGACAGAGCATGAAGCGGAATATCCGCCTGTTGAAGATATGGAGCGTTTTTACCAGCACCTTGAGCAGGTATTAAATCATTCCGGCTTTATTCGCAAAGCACACCCTGGGCAGATAATGAACAGATTAAGGCGTCTTTATACCCGTGCCCGTCCGGAAACTCAGGAATTGAATATCCTGCGTGGCATTCTGACTTCTATGGAAAAATGGGCCAATAAATCGTCTGAATCCGGTCGGAAATAGGATCAGAAATGCGGCTTGTGAGCGGTAACAGGATGAAAGACAACTAAATAATAGTTGAGTAAATTACTAGGTTAAATAGTTGACTAAAACGCTCAGGAATGCCACAATTTGACCCATATTTCACCATGGAGTTTTTGTTATGAGACTGACATCAAAAGGACGTTATGCGGTAACTGCCATGTTAGATGTGGCATTGCATTCACAAGAAGGGCCGGTGCCACTAGCTGACATATCTGAACGTCAGGGAATTTCCCTTTCCTATCTTGAGCAGTTGTTTTCTCGCCTACGTAAGAATGGTCTGGTTTCTAGCGTCCGTGGTCCGGGTGGCGGTTATCTGCTGGGCAGAGATGCCGGTAAGATTTTCGTTGCCGAAGTAATTTCTGCTGTTGATGAATCCGTAGATGCAACTCGCTGTCAGGGCAGGGAAGGCTGTCAGGGTGGTGATCGCTGTCTGACTCATACATTATGGCGTGATCTTAGCGAGCGCATTACGAGCTTCCTGAACAGCATCAGTTTAGAAGAATTAGTGAACAACCAAGAAGTTTTAGACGTTGCTGATCGTCAAGACAGCGATAAGCGCCGTACAGCTAATGGCCGGGTTCAAGAAATGATTAACGTTAACCTGCGTGCTTAAATTAGTGGTAAATAAGCGGCAAACAAATGTATTAAAAGTGTCTTACGGAGCATGTGAGCAATGAAATTACCCATTTATTTGGACTATTCAGCAACAACGCCGGTTGACCCTCGTGTTGCTGAAAAGATGATGAATTATCTGACTATGGACGGGGTTTTCGGTAACCCTGCTTCCCGGTCACACCGTTTTGGCTGGCAGGCTGAAGAAGCGGTTGATATTGCGCGTAACCAGATTGCTGATCTTATCGGTGCTGACCCGCGTGAAATCGTCTTTACTTCAGGTGCAACAGAGTCAGATAACCTCGGTATTAAAGGTGCAGCGAAATTCTATCAGAAAAAAGGCAAGCACATTATTACCAGTAAAACTGAACATAAAGCTGTTTTGGATACTTGTCGTCAGCTGGAGCGTGAAGGTTTTGAAGTGACTTACCTTTCACCAATGAGCAACGGCATGATCGATCTGAAAGAGCTGGAAGCCACAATGCGTGACGATACGATTCTGGTTTCTATCATGCACGTCAACAACGAAATTGGTATTGTTCAGGACATCGTGACCATCGGTGATATGTGCCGCAGTCGTGGCATCATTTTCCACGTTGATGCGACTCAGAGTGTCGGGAAACTGCCTATTGACCTCAGCAAACTGAAAGTTGACCTGATGTCTTTCTCGGCTCATAAGATTTATGGCCCGATGGGTATCGGCGGTTTGTATGTTCGTCGCAAACCTCGTATCCGTATTGAAGCACAGCAGCACGGCGGCGGTCATGAACGTGGTATGCGTTCCGGTACACTGCCTGTTCACCAGATCGTCGGCATGGGCGAAGCCTACCGCATTGCAAAAGAAGAACTGCAAGCCGAGTCAGAACGTCTGCGTGGTTTACGTCTGCGTTTATGGAACGGTATCAAAGATATTGAAGAAGTTTACCTGAACGGCGATTTGGAACTGGGTGCACCACACATTCTGAATGTCAGCTTCAACTATGTTGAAGGTGAATCATTGATGATGTCACTGAAAGACTTAGCAGTTTCTTCCGGTTCAGCATGTACTTCTGCGAGCCTGGAGCCTTCCTATGTTCTGCGCGCACTGGGCATGAATGATGAGCTGGCACACAGTTCTATTCGTTTCTCTTTGGGGCGTTTTACCACAGAAGAAGAAATAGACTATGCAATCAAGTTGATTCATAACGCGATTGGTCATCTGCGTGATCTTTCTCCATTGTGGGAAATGTTCAAGCAGGGAGTGGATCTCAGCACCATCGAATGGTCTCATCATTAATCAGACAGTTTCAGGAGTAACGACATGGCTTACAGCGAAAAAGTAATTGATCACTACGAGAATCCACGCAATGTAGGGTCATTTGATAGTGAAGATCCTTCAGTGGGTAGTGGAATGGTTGGTGCGCCGGCTTGTGGTGACGTCATGAGACTGCAAATTAAAGTCAGCGATGACGGCATTATCGAAGACGCACGTTTTAAAACTTATGGCTGCGGTTCCGCGATTGCATCCAGTTCTCTGGTAACAGAGTGGATGAAAGGAAAATCACTGGATCAGGCAGAAGCAATCAAAAACACTGAGATTGCCGATGAACTGGAGCTGCCACCAGTGAAAATTCACTGTTCTATTCTGGCAGAAGATGCAATTAAAGCTGCGATTGCAGATTATAAGAGCAAGCGTCAGGCCAAATAATTCTTAATATACCCTATGGATTTCGAGTTGTATCGAGGCGGCAAGAGAATGAATCCCCGGGAGCATAGATAACTATGTGACTGGGGTGAATCAGCGTAGCCAACAAAGAGACAACTTGAAAGACGACGGGTAAATATAATTCTGGTGGATATTGTTTTGATATCCACCTTTACTGATTTTGAAGATGGCAGCTTTGAAGGTGATAGCTTCAAAGGTAATAGTATTCAAAATTAATAGTTTTAAAAGTGAGGTGTTGTATGTCAATTTCCCTGACAGAAAGTGCAGCCCAGCGTGTTTTGGCTTTCCTTGATAATCGTGGAAAAGGTGTTGGTCTGCGTCTGGGAGTGAGAACTTCCGGCTGTTCTGGTATGGCATATGTACTTGAATTTGCTGATACAGTTAATGATGAAGATCAGATTTTTGAAGATAAGGGTGTGAAAGTTATCGTTGACGGTAAAAGCATTGTTTACCTTGATGGAACTGAGTTGGATTTTGTCAAAGAAGGCCTGAATGAAGGCTTTAAATTCAACAACCCCAACGTTTCCGGCGAATGCGGCTGTGGGGAAAGTTTTAACGTTTAACCCCCGTATTTTGCGAAACCAAGAGTAACTTATGGACTACTTTACTTTATTTGGGTTGCCTGTGCGTTATGCAATAGATCGTCAACAATTGGCGACCCGCTATCAGGAGTTACAGCGTCAGTTTCATCCTGATCGTTTTGCCACCCAGCCAGAGCGTGAAAAAACGCTGGCACTTCAACAGGCTGCAACCATTAATGATGGTTATCAGACTCTGAAACACCCCCTGAAACGTGCAGAATATATGCTATCTCAGCAAGGGTTTAACTTATCCAGTGAACAGCACACTATGCAGGATACGGCTTTTCTGATGCAACAGTTAGAGTTGCGTGAAGAGCTTGATGCTATTGAACATAGTGCCGAGCCGGATGCCGCATTGGCTGGTTTTTCATCTCGCCTGAATAAAATGATTAAAACTCGTAGTGAGCAGATGGAACAGCAGCTGGATGCAGAACAGTGGTCAATTGCAGCCGATACTGTCCGTAAGTTACGCTTTCTGGATAAATTGCAACAGCAGGTCGAACAGCTGGAAGAACGGCTGTTGGATGATTTTTAGCTGAATCGCGTTTTAATGAACAATGCGGGGCTGATTTAGTATATCCGAGAAATTTCAAGTTATATCGAGGCCAATGACAAAGAGGCAGCTTGAAAGACGGGTATAATTGGTTTTTATAGGGGCACACATGGCTTTATTACAAATCAGTGAACCTGGTTTATCTGCCGCACCACACCAGCGTCGTCTGGCTGCGGGGATTGATCTTGGTACAACACACTCCCTGGTTGCGACAGTCCGCAGTGGTCAGGCTGAGACCTTAGCAGATAGTGAAAACCGTCACTTGCTTCCTTCAGTTGTACAATACTGCAAAGATGAAATTCAGATCGGCTGGCAGGCCCGTCAACAGGCGGCTTTCGATCCTGTTAATACGATAAGCTCTGTCAAGCGTATGATGGGGCGCTCTCTGGCTGATATTCAGCAGCGTTACCCGAATCTTCCTTATCAATTTCAGGCCAGTGAAAATGGATTGCCGTTAATTAGTACAGCGGCAGGTTTGGTTGATCCTATTCAGGTTTCTTCTGACATATTGAAATCGTTGGCTCAACGGGCAGAAGAAACACTGGATGGTAAACTTGATGGTGTTGTTATCACCGTTCCCGCTTATTTTGATGACGCTCAGCGTCAGGGAACGAAAGATGCGGCTCGTTTAGCGGGTTTGCATGTCCTTCGCCTCCTGAATGAACCCACTGCGGCTGCAATTGCCTACGGGCTTGATTCTGGTCAGGAAGGTGTGATTGCTGTTTATGATCTGGGCGGTGGAACATTTGACGTTTCTATCCTTCGCTTGAGCCGTGGTGTTTTTGAAGTATTGGCCACGGGCGGTGATACTGCACTGGGTGGTGATGACTTTGACCATCTGCTGGCAGACTGGATCCGTGAGCAGGCCGGGATTACCGATACCGACCACGGGTTACAGCGTCAGTTACTGGATGTTGCGACACAAACTAAAATTGCATTGAGTGATGCAGATTCAGTCTCAATTAATTTTGCTGACTGGCAGGGCAATATTACCCGCATCGAGTTCAATGAATTAATTACGACACTGGTTAAACGTACTTTATTGTCTTGTCGCCGGGCCTTGAAAGATGCTGAAGTAACTGCCGACGAAGTCTTGCAGGTTGTGATGGTGGGAGGCTCAACAAGAGTTCCGCTGGTGCGCAGCATGGTAGGCGAATTTTTTGATCGTGAACCGTTGACCTCTATCGATCCGGACAAAGTTGTTGCAGTTGGTGCGGCAATACAGGCGGATATTCTGGCAGGTAATAAGCCAGACAGCGAAATGTTGTTGCTGGATGTTATTCCGTTGTCACTGGGTCTTGAGACTATGGGCGGGCTGGTTGAAAAGGTTATTCCGCGCAACACCACTATTCCTGTCGCAAGAGCTCAGGAGTTTACGACCTTCAAAGATGGTCAGAGTGCAATGAGCATCCACGTTGTTCAGGGTGAACGCGAATTGGTGGCAGATTGTCGTTCTCTGGCTCGTTTCACGCTGAGGGGAATTCCTCCGTTGCCGGCAGGTGGTGCGCATATCCGCGTGACTTTCCAGGTTGATGCTGATGGTTTACTGAGTGTCAGTGCACTGGAGAAATCGACGGGTGTTGAAGCCTCTATTCAGGTAAAACCTTCTTACGGTCTGTCTGATGAAGAAATCGCCCGAATGATCAAAGATTCAATGAGTAATGCGCAGGAAGATATTCAGGCGCGTAAATTGGCTGAGCAAAAAGTAGAAGCAGCCCGTGTGCTGGAAAGCTTAACCGGTGCGCTGGAAAAAGACGCTGATTTACTCAGTCAGGAAGAACATGCTGCAATTGATGCTGCCGTACAAGTATTAATTGAAAGTGCTCAGGGAACGTCTCCTGAAGCGATTGAAAGTGCAATTAAACAATTGGACAAGCAAACGCAGGAATTTGCTGCGCGTCGCATGGACACATCAATCCGTCGGGCTTTGGCGGGCCATTCTGTGGATGAAATTTAATTATGCCTAAAATTGTATTTTTACCTCATAACGAACTTTGCCCTGAAGGTGCAGTATTGGACGCTAAAGAAGGCGAATCAATTCTGGATGTTGCACTGCGAAACGGTATTGAAATTGAGCATGCCTGTGAAAAATCCTGCGCATGTACCACTTGTCACTGTATCGTCAGAGAAGGGTTTGACTCATTGGAAGAAAGTGAGGAACTGGAAGATGACATGCTGGATAAAGCATGGGGACTGGAGCCGGAAAGTCGCTTAAGCTGTCAGGCTAAAGTTGCTGATGAGGATTTGGTTGTTGAAATTCCTAAATACACGATCAACCACGCGCGTGAGCACTGAGTCTGAGAACTAAGCAGGAGCAGGAGCAGGAGAACAGAACGAAAATGAAATGGTCTGACAGCCGTGAAATAGGCGAAGCACTTTATGATAAGTTCCCGGATTTAGATCCTAAAACAGTGCGTTTCACCGACATGCATCAATGGATTTGCGAACTGGATGGTTTTGATGATAATCCGGAAAAATCCAACGAAAAAGTATTAGAAGCCATTTTATTGGTTTGGTTGGATGAGTTTGAATAACAGAGATCAATCTTACAAGTCATGTTACGCAAACAAATAATGCGAAAAACAGTACTAACTCACCAATTTTTGTCCAATGACTTGGCATAGTCTGTATTTAATGAAAAACTGGCATCCGCCAGTTTTTTTACATTTATTACTCTAATAATGATCCTAATACAGTAAAAATAAGAAGAGAGAAAGATAATGACCAAAAACGCTATACCGGCGCAAATCATGCCGATAACTCTGTCTTATGAGCCAGCTAAAGCATGCTGGGGTGAAAAAGCGCTAATTAGCTCAAATGATCAGGGAATGATGATCCATATGTCAGGCGAGAAATCTGACATAAACAGTGAACTGGCGTTGATTCAGCGTGCCGGACGTAAAATTAATGGGCAAGGTATCTATAATGTTGCTTTGGCTGGTGAAGGCTGGGATCTGGAAAAAAGCTGGGCATTTTGGCTCGGTTTCCGGGCACCAAAAGGACTGCGCACTATCGAATGGCCGCAACTGAATGCCGAAGAAAAGCAGGAACTCGAGCATCGAATTAAATTCATCGACTGGGTGCGTGATACCGTCAACCTGCCTGCCGAAGAATTAGGGCCAGAGCAGCTTGCTCAGCGTGTTATCGATTTAATTAACAATGTAGCGCCAGATGCTATCAGTTATCGCATCATAAAAGGTGATGCGTTGTATGAGCAGGGCTATGTTGGTGTCCACACTGTCGGTCGTGGTTCTTCCCGTGTTCCTGTTTTTCTGGAGCTGGATTTCAATCCAACAACAAACAAAAATGAACCCGTATTTGCCTGCTTAGTCGGAAAAGGTATTACTTTCGATTCAGGTGGATATAGCCTGAAACCATCTAACTCGATGAGCGCCATGAAATCTGATATGGGTGGTTCAGCAACTCTGTCAGGTGCGCTGGCACTGGCAATCAGCCGTGGTCTGAAACAGCGTGTAAAACTGTTCCTGTGCATTGCTGATAATATGGTCAGCGGGAATGCATTCAAACTGGGTGATATCATTCGTTACCGTAACGGTAAAACCGTTGAAGTCATGAATACTGATGCAGAAGGCCGTCTGGTACTGGCTGACGGTTTGATTGATGCCAGTGCAGAAAATGCCCCTTTGATTATTGATGCAGCGACATTGACGGGTGCTGCAAAAATGGCAGTTGGTAACGATTACCACTCTGTTTTCAGTTTTGATGATCAACTGGCGGCGGATTTATTGGTTGCAGCGGATACAGAGCATGAACAATTCTGGCGCCTGCCATTGGCTGAATTCCACCGCAATCAGCTGCCATCCAACTTTGCTGATTTGAATAACATTGCTGCACCTTCTCACACAGCTGGCGCAAGTACTGCCGCTGCTTTCCTGTCTCATTTTGTCGAGAATTACAAAAAAGGCTGGGTACATATCGATTGTTCAGCAACATATCGTTCATCTGCGGTTGAACAATGGTCGGCAGGTGCAACAGGTTATGGTGTTCGTACCATTGCCAACTTACTGCTGACAAAAGCAAAATAAGCACATGAGAAGGAAAATGTAATGAATCAGGACATTGTGCTACCCGACTTTGACATCACGGATTCTGACGAAGATGATCCACATGCGCGTGAACGGGTCAGTGAATTACTCGATCAATGGAATATCAGGCAGACGGGCGAGCAGGGTAACCAGCCTCTGGATATTTATATCCGGGATAGCGATGGGGAGGTGATTGGCGGTTTGGTCGGACGAACGTCACTTGGCATGTTTTTCATCAACTATCTTTATCTCCCTGATGAACTCAGAAGTCAGAGGCTGGGCAGTGTGTTACTCAGAAAAGCTGAGGAAAAAGCCCGCCAGCGTGGTTGTCATGCTGTGACGTTGTACACGATGTCCATTCAGGCACCTGAGTTTTACCTCAAACACGGATACACGGCTTTTGGTGAAGTCGCCTGTAAACCGGCGGGAAATGCCAGAATATTTATGTATAAACTGTTGTGATATCTGAATACTTCTGATTTCCTGTTTTCTGGCCTCCTCATATGGGGAGGCTATGATTTAGCACTTTTTTAGATATATACACAATGGATTTCAAGGTGCGTCGCGGCGGCAAGAGAGTAAATCCCCAGGAGCATAGATACCTATGTGACTGGGGTGAGCGAGCGTAGCCAACAAAGAGGCAACTTGAAAGGTGAAGTGTATGACTCTGCTTTTAACATCTGTATCAACATATATACTGTTCGGAGATTTTCATGAGCTTGTCAAACGAAGCCGTTGCCACTGAAATTGAGGTTCCGAGTGGAAGTCGTATTACTCTCAGCCAACTAGAAGAACAACCAGTCCAGCTTATTGAAGCCCTGATTAATTTATTTAAGCAGCATAAACCCGTACGCCGTGCTTTTCTGGTGATGGCTCACGATAAAGAGCAGGACGAAAACCCTAATCTGTTAATTGGTCTGGAGCTGAGTGGGATACAGGCAGACAGTGACATTAATATACTGATCCAGACTGCTGGAGAGGTAGCTTGTGAACACCTGAATGAAGATGAATCAGTGGATTTTTGCCTGCTTGATGAAAAAGATGGCGGGATAAGCCACTACCTGATTCAACATACTCAGCCTTTCTACCAATGGAAATTAGGCAGTTGGCTGAGGGAGACTATTCCTGTACTCAATCAATAAATAAATATTAATTAACACAGGGATCGTGTAATGAATGAGTGCCAGCCGGTGAACAATAAGGATTATGGTTATGTGTCAACATCAACTGAGGCAATGGGCAACAAGGAAAAAACGCACAATCACGTCAATGGTTGTTACTTTGTTTGCATGCTTTGCGCTAGGTATTTTATCTGGATGCGATCAATCGCAGAATAATGAAAACAGTATAAAACCGGAAACATCAGCAATTCCGACACCTTCAGAAAAAACAGATACCGCCAGTCGCGGTTCTCATTCCCCAGCAACACAATCTCCAGTAACCCCATCCCTGCCACGCCAATCACTGGAAGAGCAATATGCGGGTAAAGCTGTCACCATTTTAGACGCTTCAGAAGTACAGTTGGATGGTGCCAGTGCAATGGTTGTCACATTCTCTGTTCCTCTGAACCCCGACCAAAATTTTGCTCAGCGAGTACATTTGGTTGATGTTAAATCCGGTAAACTAGATGGCGCATGGGAGTTATCAGATAACCAAATGGAGCTGAGACTCCGCCATTTACCTCCAAAGCGCCAATTAATATTAACTGTTGATGACGGTTTACAGGGCATCAACGGGCGCAGTTTGTTCAATGTCTATGAAAAAAAATTCCAGACTGCCTCAATTCAACCTGCTGTTGGTTTTGCCAGCAAAGGTGTGCTTTTACCCAGTAAACTAGCAGAAGGCTTACCCGTTCTGGCACTGAATGTTGATCGGGTCGATGTTAATTTTTTCCGCATCAAAGAAGCTTCATTACCCATGTTTATCGCTCACGGGCGATACCTCAGAGGTATAACTTCCTGGGATTCTGAGCGATTACTGGAAAATGCAGATTTAGTCTATACCGGTCGCTTTGATTTGAACCCGACACCGAATACCCGTGAAAAACTGTTATTGCCATTGAATGATATTAAAGAGTTGCAAAAGAGTGGTGCCTATCTGGCCGTTATGCAGCAGGCCGGAAAATATGCTTACACTAACCCAGCAATTCTGTTTACGCGGAGTGATATTGGCGTCTCAATGCATAGCTATCTGAATCAGATAGATGTTTTTACCCAATCACTGGAACAGGGTTCCGGCCTGAAAGGTGTTGAGGTTCGTGTACTGGATATCAATGGGCAACTTCTGGCAAAAAATACGACAGACAGTAATGGCCACGCCACGCTGGAAAAAAGTTCCAAAGCGGCCTTGTTGCTGGCAACGCAGGGCGAGCAAGTCAGTATGATTGATTTGTCATCCCCTGCACTGGATCTGTCTGAGTTTGATATCGGTGGTGAGCAAGGGTATAGCAGGCAGTTTTTTGTATTCGGCCCCCGGGATCTTTATCGTCCGGGCGAAACACTGATTGTTAATGGCTTACTGCGTGATGCGGATGGCCGTTTGCTGAAACCTCAGCCGGTAAAAGTGGATATATTAAAAGCCGATAATCAGGTAGCACGCAGTTTTGTCTGGCAGCCTGAAAATGGGTTGTACCAATATCGTTATTCAATTCCACAGTCTGCTGAAACCGGGATGTGGTCACTGCGTCTGGATTTGGGAGATAACACACCACGTTATTACAAATTCAATGTTGAAGACTTTATGCCTGAGCGTATGGCCTTAGAAATTAAAGGAAATACGGATAGCCGACCAATACAGAAGAATGAAAGTGTTAACTTTTCCATTACGGGTCGTTATTTGTATGGTGCTCCGGCAGCCGAAAATCGGCTACAGGGCCAGTTATTCATGCGTCCGGCTCGTGATGCAGTGGCGAAGCTATCAGGGTATGAATTTGGCTCGTCAAAAGAAGAAGAGTTAAGCAGAACGCTGGATGAATTTGATTTAGTCTTGAATAGTGAAGGCAAAACTAACATTACTGTCGGTGAGGATAACTGGAGATATGTCTCTTCTCCGATAAGAATCGCTGTACAGGCCAGCCTGCTTGAAGCAGGAGGACGCCCGGTAACACGCCATGCTGAACAGGCAGTCTGGCCTGCTGAAAAACTGGTTGGTATACGCCCGCTATTCAATAAAAAGTCTAATTATAACTATTACACTGATCACTATGAATCCCGTTATAACGTTAATGAAAACTCGCTGGCGGAGTTTGATGTTGTTTATGCGGATGCCGATGGTAAAAAATACGCCACGAATGACTTGAGAGCTCGCTTGATATACGAACGCCGTGATTATTACTGGCGTTGGTCTGACAGTGGTGGCTGGGATTCGGGATATGACCAGAAAGATCTGATGATGGCAGATGAGCCTGTTCAAATTGTGGAAGATGGTACAGCAAAAATCAGCTTTCCGGTTAAATGGGGTTCTTATCGTATTGAAGTTGTGAATCAGAAAAATCAACTTATCACCAGTCTGAACTTTTGGGCCGGCTATTCATGGCAGGATAATACCGAGGGAACAGGAGCTGTCCGGCCGGATCAGGTCAAATTATCACTGGATAAACCTGCATATAAACTGGGAGATAAAGTCAGACTGCATATAGCTGCGCCACAGGCAGGTAAAGGATATTTATTACTGGAATCCAGTGATGGCCCGTTATGGTGGCAGGAAATTAACGTGCCAGCACAAGGTTTGGATATTGATGTACCGATTAATCAAACATGGGCGCGTCATGATCTATATCTGACCGCAGTTGTGGTACGACCGGGAGATAAAAACCGTCAGGCAACATCAAAACGGGCAATCGGCGTCTTACACTTACCACTGATGGATGAAGGGCGTAAGCTGGATCTGACGCTCAGCGCGCCGGACAAAGTACGCCCGAATCAGGACCTTTCTGTCAAAATTAAGGTAACACCTCAAAAAGGCAGAGAGTTGCCAAAGCAGGTTTATGTACTGCTTTCTGCTGTTGATTCTGGTGTCCTTAGTATTACTGACTTTAAAACACCGGATCCCTATGGGGCATTTTTCGGGCGTAAGCGTTATAGCGTTGACCAGTATGATGTTTACGGACATCTGATTGAAAGTGAAGGGCGCAAGGCAAACTTACGTTTTGGTGGTGATGTTGGTGAAGGTGAGCCGGAAAGAGGCGGTAAAAAACCGCTGACAGTAGTCAATATTCTGGCGGAACAGGCTAAGCCTATTAGCCTGAATGCTGATGGAGAAGGGGAGATTACGTTACCGATCCCTGACTTTAATGGTGAACTCAGGCTAATGGCGCAGGCATGGAGCGATGACGAATTCGGAAACAGTGAACGCAAAGTTACTGTAGCCGCGCCAGTGGTCGCGCAGATGTCATTACCGCGTTTTATGGCTGGTGGTGATCAATCTCAACTGGCATTAGATCTCACTAATCTCACTGAGCAGCCACAAAAACTGACATTGAATTTTGCTGCAACCGGGCTGATACAATTACAGGAATCTGCGAATAACAGCACCACGCTGGAAACAGGAAAAAGGGTAACGATTCAAATTCCGGTTAAAGCTGACTATGGATTTGGACAAGGCGAAATTTTCCTGACCGTTGATGGCCTGAAGGTATCCAACGAGGTACAGCAATACAAAAACAGTTGGAAAATTGGTGTTCGTCCGGCATACCCTGCTGTCACCAGACAGTTTGCGGATGTTATCCGGCAAGATGAAGAATGGCTGTTACCGCCAGATGCGATCACAGGCCTGGCCCCGGAAACACTGGAAGGCCAGCTTTTGCTGACCAGTAGGCCACCACTTCAAATCGCCCGTTATATCCGCGAATTATATGCTTATCCATATGGCTGTCTGGAACAGACAATCAGCGGGCTTTATCCGTCTCTCTACTCCAATGAAGCTGAACTGAAAAAACTGGGCATTAAGACACAAAGTGATGAAAAACGCCGGGCAGCCATTGAAGACGGTATTACGCATCTGCTGAGTATGCAACGTCATGATGGCAGTTTTTCTCTTTGGGATCGTAATGGTGAAGAAGAATTCTGGCTCACCGCATATGCGGCAGATTTCCTGTTCCGTGCCAATCAGCAAGGCTACAGTATTCCGGTTGATGCCCTGAAAAATGCCAATAACCGGCTGCTGCGTTACTTGCAGGATAAAAACATCATCAACGATCGCTATAGCGGTTCGCACAGTGCAACACAGTTTTCCGTGCGGGCTTACGCCGGTCTGGTGTTAGCCAGCCAGCAGAAAGCGCCATTAAGTAGCTTGAGACAACTTTACGAGCAGCGGGATCAGGCTGATAGTGGATTATCTCTGGTGCAATTAGGCGTAGCATTAAGAATGATGGGGGATGATAACCGTGGCAATGAAGCCATTCACTTGGGGGTGTCTAAATCCCGTAAACAGGGTTATGGGCTGAATGATTATGGCAGCACCATACGTGACGACGCATTGATTGTCTCTTTGTTGAATGAAAATAACATGTTGCAGAAAGAGCGGGATGAAAAGCTGCTTGCGTTATCCAATGAACTCTCGTCCCGAAAGTACTTTTCAACACAGGAAAGTAATGCGCTTTATCTGGCCGGACGTTATTTTATTGATGCCAGTGAACAACCCTGGAAAGCCGTCATTAACCGGCAAATACCACCGATTAACCGCAATACTGCGCTGAATAACGCCTTGTCTGCAAAACAGATTCTGAATGGCATTGAGATAAGTAATCGGGGAGATAATTCCCTGTATTCACGGCTGAATGTGGTGGGTTACCCTCTGAAAAAACCCGAACCTTATTCAAACATACTGAGTATTAAGCGTACCTATCTTGATTTGACAGGTAAAACCTACACTCCGGATCGCCTGAACAGCGGCGAGCTGATGATTGTAAAACTGGAAATCAGTGCGACCCAGCCTGTTTCAGATGCTCTGGTTGTTGATCTCCTGCCCGCAGGATTGGAGCTTGAAAACCAAAATCTGGCATACAGCAGCGTCAGCCTGAGTGAAAGCGCAACAGATTTACAGGATATGATTTACAGAATGCAAAGAGCGAATATTCGTCATATGGAATACCGGGATGATCGTTTTGTTGCCGCTGTTTCTGTAGAGCCTTACCAGCCAGTGACCCTGTTATATTTAGCAAGGGCTGTTGCACCGGGGGTTTATCAAATCCCGGCTACACAGGTTGAATCCATGTACGTACCTTACTGGCGTGCCGTGGGGGTAACAGGCGAAAAACTGGAAGTTGTCCGTTAATAAAATTAGCTGACCTTTGAGGTGTTCAGAACTTCTTGTCCCTTATAAGTGGCAAGAGGCTGATTTTACGACAAAAGCGAAGAGGCCAATTGAACCAAAGGCAAGTGCTCTGCAAAGTGTCACATTACCCTTATAAAAAGAGAACCGCTCGTGCTTAAGCGAGCGGTATTACGGCTATGCTAGGGATACTTATTCCTGTGGCACTAATTTAATCACCACATGACCTTTATGCCAATTTTTGCACTCAGCTCATAACTGTCTGCAAAATTATTCAGGCTGGTATTGATGGAAGTCTGACCATAGATGAAAGAATTGCGATTATCCCAGCTGTAAGAACCCCCGACACCCGTTTCCCCCCAAGTGAGGTCATCTCTGCCATGAAAAGGAACATTCACCACATCAACAACGTCATTACGTCCCAGAATCTCCTGACGGAGGTTGAAAAGACCATAAAGATTAGAAGATTTCTCATTCTTACTCTGCTTATCGCTCCATTTTTGGTTGTAGTCTATGGTTGCTCCTACACGTAATTTCAGAATTCTGCTTTGATCAAAGTGGATTCTTGCACCAAACCTGTCATCAAAATCCTTCATATTGATGGAAGAATAAACCAATTGCGCCTGTGGAGTCAGTGACCATACCGGGGTCAGGTTAATTTGCTGTCCGGCTTCCAGACTTAATGCATATCCGAGAGCGGATTTACCATTTCCCAGACTCTGGTTGGCTGTTTTTGAATGAAGGTCATTATGAAAGTAAGTGAGTTGAGCTAACCCATCTAAATACAGTCCATTATTGTCACGCCATGTGCTGGTTATTCCCAGCGTATAGCCATTTGCGCGGATGTTACCTTCACCATGCACAGAGCCTGCATTAGCATCAATATTTGCATATTGCAGGAAAAATCCGCCGTTCACAGCACCTTGCCCGCTTTCATAAAAGCGTTTATCCACGCCAATCTGAGCACGGACCATATTATAAGTAATATTATCGGTTTCAGATGTTGTGATGTGTGGTGATAATTTACCGTGAGAGACAGTTATCTGTTCCCATATTCCATCAGGAATATTGTCAGCATTCTCCGCAGTAGTCCTGAGATGACCCATGTCCTGTAGCTTGGCTTCACTATTACCAAATCGGTTACGCAAGGATTCAGGTGTGTTCAGCGTCTGTAAAACCCGTCCATAAATCTCGTAAACACTGACACCCGCCTGATAAAGTCGTTCAGGTTTTGGTTTTGGTTTTGGTTTTGGGTTTGGTTTTGGTTTCGGTTCAGGTGTTGGCGTTGGGTTGGTCAACGATGAACGAAGATACCAGTTTCCATCAGAATTATCAGTGCCATTCTTATAAAGACGGTAGGCATAGGCACCGCCTACAACGGTTGGCACGCCTCTATAATGATAATCCCCCACTAAATTGAACGTACCGTCTGAGGCGCCTTTTACGTCAACAATCTTAATACCTTCTTTCGTTGGTGCGCCTGTGCCACCAACATTTTTGATGGTAAGATGTGTGGTGCCGGATGTGTTACCCTTCACCACAAGCCGATCAGTTTTTGAATTATCTCCCTCTAACACAGTTGATAAATTCACCGTACCATCATTGCCGTGATAATTACCTGAAATTGTCAGCGTGCGTCCGGTAGTGTTACCTTCCCTGCCAAATAACACGTTACCACTGTTATTTAAAGCAGAAAGGGTCGTATTAAATTCGCCCATATCAAGCGTACCATGCTGGCCGACGATATAAGATGACGCGGTACTGAAAGCACCTTTTGTACCTTGACGAAGCGTCCCTTTCCGAACTTCTGTTGTGCCTGTATAACTGTTAGCACCTGCCAGCGCTAATGTGCTTTTACCGTTTTGAACAAGTTTTCCCTTGCCTTCAATATTGCCGCCAAAAGTGACGTTATCTGCCCGGTTAAAAAGCAGCGTCCCTTCACTGCCGGTCACTACGTGACTGGTAATACTGCCGTGAGTACCGCCATTGCCAATCTGGAGTGTGCCCCGCGTGACTTTCGTGTTTCCCGTGTAATTATTTTCTCCGGTCAAAACCAGAGTGCCGTAATCCGTGGTTTCCAGTGTCGCCGAGCCTATCAAGGGGACTTTAATCGTAGCAACACTACCCTCCGTTGATTTCTTACCCGTTCCGACCCGGATTTTGGCACTGCCTGTCTTGTCATTTTCCAACGTTAGAGGGGAACCGGTAATGGTATAACCCTCCGTACTGAACTGCATGCCCTTGACCGTGACATTGCCCCCACGATTATCGACCTGTATCGTGCCGGCAGCGCCGGAGAAGATGGCGAACTGGTCGGTATTCAGCCAACCGGTATTGGGTTTCCCTATTACTGACGTCCAGTTATCCGGTCCACCGACCTGCCAAACACCATTCCCCCCATTAATCACACCATTATTGTGCTTGCTGGCGTTACCGCCATCCCAATAATTCAAGGCCATGCCACCGGTATTAATCAGATAAACTGTTTTGTCTCTGCGGGTATCCAGATAGAGTGCCCCCGGCTCCCCGCTAGTGAATGTCATGCCCTTATTTGTTAAGGCCCCGCCGTAATGGAAGATATCGTATTCACCGGCGGCGAACCCGCCGAGATCCGTGACATTCAGTGTTCCTGCCAGTGTCAGGTTGCGACGAATATTAAATAAGGTCGGCGCAGACGTTTCCTGCGCACCCAGTGCAATGTCTACGTTGGCATCCTCATTAAGAATCAAGTCATTGCCAACGGTCAGCGTAGTGCCCTGTGTGCTGGTTAGGTGACCACCATTCTCAATGGTCGTTGTGCCACCAATGACACCCGCGCCACTAACCGTTCCGCCGTCTTTAACGTGGAAGGTCGATGCAGTGGTGCCTAGCTGGCCGTCAACGACAAAAGCCCCTCCCTCTACGTGGGTTGATCCTGTAAAGGCAGAGGAATCCGAGAGCAGGGTGGTCACGCCCGTTCCCATTTTCTCAAGATGACCACGGCCAGAAATCACCCCGTCAAAGCGGTTGACGCCATTCAGATTGAGCACCAGTGTACTGTCCGCTCCGACTTCAACGGATCGCTTACCCGGCATGCTGTTCCAAGTATCAAACTGTAACGTGCCCGCCTTGATCCGTGTCGTCCCGGTATACGTATTCTGGCTGTTCAGAATGGTGATCCCTGTGCCGGTTTGCTCTATGCCGCCCTCGCCAGAGATGACATTGGAATAGATCATATTGTTAGTATGGTGAAAAGTCAGCGTACCGTTATTTAAAATGTTGCTGCGGATCAGGTTTCCGGTGGTGCCACCATTGCCGAGTTGTAATATTGCGCCATGACCAATGGTGGTCAGGCCAGAATAGGGGTTGTCACCGGTTAAAATCGCTTTTCCCCCCGTGATGTCCAGCGTCCCCGTGCCGATTATCTCGCCATCGAGCATGACTTCACTGTCATCTGCGCCGGAAACAGTAACCGCCCCCTGATTTTCAATTCCGGCGAGCGAAAGCTTACCAATAGTCGTCCCATCGCCAAACCGCAGTTTACCGGTGGCCACGTTGATCGGTTTAGCGGTGGTTATATTGCCGGTCAGGGTCAGATCCCCCGAACCTTGCTGGCGAAGGGAACCCTCCCCTTCAATATTACTGCCAAACGTGACGTTAACTGAATGGTCGAAGGCCAGTATTCCTTTCTGCCCGATTACTACTTTGGCCGTATTATCAATGCTCCCTGTAGTTCCTTTATTACCCAGTTGCAAAGTGCCTGATTCGATGTTTGTCTCACCCATATAGGTATTTGTATTTGTCAAGATAGTTGTACCACTACCTATCTGGTGAATGGGGCCTGTCCCGCTTATAGTGTGGTCATAAATCGATTTATCACTGGAGTTGAAATAAAGACTTCCCTTATTATCAATGTTATTAGAAATGCTCCCTGTTTTATGCCCGTCTCCTAGGCGTAATGCATTTCCTGATAATATTTTGACTATTCCGACATTCATATCATGAGTAAATGTAAGGTCCAGACTTTCCGCTGGAGAATCTTTATTCCCAATAGTAACAACTGAATCTTTAGATCCAGTAACATTGCCATTCAGAATTGCCTTCGAACCAGACATATAAAGACTGGCGTTGCCTAGTTTAACATTACCAACAATTGAACCTGAATTGTGTATTCCGTTAGTAATGGTGCTGCTATTATTTATAGCGAATTTATCTCCCTTTATTTCCCCACCAACTTCATTCGCGATGATATCTATAATTCCTTTATCTCCGATAAAAATACCATTCTGCTTGCCATAAATCATGGAATTATTGGTAATTTGTCCAATTTTAGATGCTCTGAGTTTATTCTCGTAGGGAGAGCCTTGGCCGGTTACATGGATGGCATCTTGATCAGCAATGATTCCTTTGCTATCTGCATCATAATTATAATTATTGAGATTTTTGAGGTTTCCGCCACTTTGAATGTAAACACCATAACCGATACTAGTTATTGTTCCATAATTATTGGTTATTTCGGTATCTCCTGCAATAATGAGCGCGTTGGTAAAAGAACCTATATTCTCATTAAGACCAGTTAGCTTTCCATAGTTATCAAGAATGCCTAGTCTTGCATCACCAACAGAAATTCCCTCAATTAATCCTTTTTTCTGATTAGTGATTGTACCGACACGTCCATATTTACCTGGGTTATCATGGCCTTGTGCATTAGCGATCCATATTGACTGGAAGCCATAAGCATCACTACTGGATTTGATTGAACCACTATTATTTAACTTCTCTAGATGACCAGAAACCCATACAGCGCCATTTGTTCCAGTGATATTTCCATCATTATCTAGCTTTCCAAGATAGCCATTATAAGTAACGATGACTCCACTTGAACCATTTAAAGTTCCATTATTTTTAATCTGTTCAACTGAAATAATAGGAGGGTGATTATTATCCCTACCTATATTAACAGCGCTACTATTCAGGCCGTAGTTACCGGTAGGATTATATTCGGGAATTTTAATCGATGCGCCCTTTTCTATGATCAGGTTTTCACTCTCTGCGAGATTACAAGGCTCTGTTTCAATATCTTTATCAGGAATAGTGGTAACTGTATCCGGAGTTCCACATTTTGTAGCCGCTATAACATTAACACTTATATTTATTCCCGAAAAAAATAGTGAGAGTCTAATGGTTATCGATAATATGGCGTATCTGTACATCTTCATAGATGGAATTCCTACATGACCCGAACATTTAGTTGAAAAAACACCCAGCAATTTGAAGTGTAGGTATAGGAAAAAATTATGATTATCAGTCAGTAATTACTTTAGAAGAGTTTTATAAATCCGTCGATTTTCCAGTTTTGTCGCATTGAGTCCTGTACCATGAATCCAAGAGCCAAACTTCTTATGAAATGTACTTATGTTCAGTTATGTGTCCAAAAGCATTGCTCAGGGTTGTTTGTAGCGGTCAAGAACTTTCGGACAATTTTCTAGCCTCTTCCCACTGTCTTTCATATTCAACGGGAGAAATTTCCCCATTAAAGCTACGGGGATGAATGTCGTTGTGATACCCACCCAGATAGAAGGTGATATCCCTGATTGCCTCATGAATATCGATGCTTTTTCTCAATATTTTGGTGAGTTAAGCGACCCACTCTAGTTTCAACATTGCTTTATTCGGTGGACACAAGCGGTTACGGGGAATTATGAGCGAAAGGCGTGACAATCAGCCATCCATATGGTCAGCGCATTTACCACCCAAAATGGCGTCGTCATGTGACAATTAAAAACAGACAAAAAATCCAATGAAATAAAGGCAATCCCCAAACTCATTGCATTGTTGGATATCAAAGGCTGTCTCGTCACCATTGATGCCATGGGCTGCCAAACTAAAATTGCTGAGTGTATTGTCAAGCAAGGCGGGAATTATCTTCTCGCCGTCAAAGGAAACCAAGCGGCATGACATCGGGTAGTGAAGTAGACTTTGTCAGAAAAGGTCTCTGCGGCCAGTCAAAGAGAAACCCGTAAAATAGAACAAGGACATGGCCGGATAGAAATCCAAGCACATCATGTCTTACCGGCCGGTGAATAGCAGGTCACCATTAACATCATCGTGAAATTAGCCCGCAGTTGACCTACCGTCCGGATGAATTTTTCTCCCATCTGGGTGAATGAACCAAAGATATGTTCTACTCGTGCCCGAGTTCGCGAGATTTTCTTGTTACGCCCTTTCTGGCAGTTTGATAACGGGTTATTTCGTGACGCTTTTCTTTGAATATGGACACGATAGCCTTGTCCTTTCAGTGTCTGCTCACGCTGATGGCTGGTATACCCTTTGTCCGCATAAATATCCCGACTCGTATTGGCCCTGTCCAAAACATCTTCAAAATACTGGCTGTCATGGGCAGAGGCGGTTCCTGTGGCGGTCTGACGAATGACTTTGTACTTGACATCGACATTAAGCGTGAGTTTGTAGCCAAAATAACTTTTCCCGTGTTTTTTCGTCCAGGTGGCCTCCGTATCTTTCTGGCAACGTTTGTTTTCCGTCCAATTATCCGGGGTTTTACCCTGACGGATTTGTGCATTCTCTTCTTTTTTGTTGTGTTGCTTAGGAACCGGTATCAACGTGGCATCGATAATTTGACCACCACGGGGAATGAATCCCTGTGTGGAGAGTTGATGTTTGGCTTCTTCAAATAAGGCATTGGCCCCTTCTTGTCCGGGACGTTTTTCGAAACACCAAATCGTGTTGCGGTCCGGAATATTAATGACATCGGTTAAACGACAAAAACGTTGCCAGCTCATTCTGTCAATCAATTGATATTCTATCTTTTCATCGGAAAGATTATGGAAGTGTTTCAGGATAATGATGCGAACCATCACTTCCGTGGGAAACGGCGGGCGTCCCCCTTTAGGAGAAACAATGCGGGGCACCGCGCGGTCAACCGCCTCAGTGAGTGCCGAAAAATCGACATATTTATCAAGCGCAAGTAGCGGATCGCCTAATTCATCGATTTTCTGACGATGATATTCGGCTGCCAATCAAAGCAGAACGAGGTAGGAGCATGATGGCATTACCTTACAGAGAGGTGTTCTGTTTGTATTTTACTCTGTTAGGCCGCTATGAAAAGTTTTTAGAGGTTCCCAAGTGAACATTCATACCTTAAATCCTGAGTATAGCCCTATCAAACCTAAACCGATTTTATATTGCACTTATCATGTGAATGCAATTATTGTTTTTATTTTACTCAATATCTATATATGATAAAGTCGATTAAATAGAATATTAGATGTTTTTTAAAATATAAACATCTATTGTGTATGCACATTGATCTATTATTTGTTTCAATGTAATCTTTTTTTATAAATAGTAATTAATCATCTTTTTAAAAAGCATTATTATTTTCTACAATTAGTGTAT
The DNA here is from genome assembly GCF_963895965.1 of Xenorhabdus sp. PB30.3. Classification (NCBI taxonomy): domain Bacteria; kingdom Pseudomonadati; phylum Pseudomonadota; class Gammaproteobacteria; order Enterobacterales; family Morganellaceae; genus Xenorhabdus; species Xenorhabdus sp. PB30.3. The sequence continues at coordinate 66,443 of NZ_CAWQMW010000002.1, forward strand.
TGAAGTCTTAAATATAAACCTCTATTAACTGAAAAATATAAATACTGGTATCAACTATACCATAGTGGTATGGCTTTCAGTTGAGAATAAGTCTAACACTTTTAAAGGATAATATAATGGCTCAACTTACTGTAGTTCCTAACAAGAGTAATGTTTTTAAAGATCAACCATTTAGTGTGATTGTAACGATAACAGGTGAAATAAATATTAATGATCAAATAAGAGTGAATGCAACTCAACTAACGGGTGTTAAATTATTAAGCACCTTGCCAGGCAACGTTAGTGGAGGAAATTTCACCCAAACATTAATATTTCAGGCAGATGGAACTAGTAGCAACTGCAGCATTTTGTTTTCTGCTAATACTCCAGATCATCTGAAGACAGAAGCGCAATATCAAGTAATTGATAATCCGAAATTGGATGCAGATAGTTGCAAGCTATCGCTTTCAAAATCTTATCTAGTCGATTTAGCCCCAGTGGATACTACAGCTACTCCAGGAAGTAACAACCCATTTGTTATTGCATCAATTAATCCAACTGTAAACAAGAATCCAATTCCAAACTATGATATTCATATTCTTACTAAAAGCCATGTAAGAATATATACACAAGACAAGGTTGAAATTAAACCCTATAAAACCATTAATCCAAGTAATGGATACCTATATTATGAGTATGTTATTCCAAAAACATCAGTAGATCCAGTTGTTCTGAGAATATATGCGACTAAACATCTCAATGATTTCGTTAGTCTTGAAACGCAATTCGGTAATTATTTTTATGATTCATTACAAGTTCTATTTATTTCTACTAATCCAACAAGAATATCACAGACTCTTGATGCACCCAAAATTAAGGAAGCATCGAATGGTAATCTAACTAGACCAGATAATCAAGATAGTCAGTTTACATTTGAAGTTTTGGGAAGTATAAAAATTACATCTGGTAGCTACTTAATTGGATTTGTAACAGATGATCTGAGTAACCCTTATAATCATCAGCTATGTTATGGTAAAATAGATATTGAAGAGAATGGATATTATAAGTTTCCAGCCAATTACACTGATATGCATGATGGTGTTAATTATATAAGTTATATTACCATAAATAATAATAATCAACCGGAAGGTTCTATTGGTAGAGAAATAGATTATAATAGTAATGGTAATAATGATCCAGATTCTACAGGTGGAGTGATGGTTCCGCCAGAGATATATGATCAATATGATGACTATATTAACGCAGACACTCCAATTAATCGTGACAGTATTGGAAATACAGGGCTTAATATTAAAATGCTTCACGATGAACATAAATCAGCTATAACTGTTGGAATAGGTGATGTCATTACAATTAAAGCATACATATCATATTGTGATGATGAATCAAACTCCAAACGACCTAACCCGGTTATTATTACAGGTGAACCAATAAATTCGGCGGATATAATAGATAATTATTATACAATGACTATTCCTGCCGATAAATTGATAGACTATAAGACATCTCCTAAAGCAAGTGAAGGAAAGATTACTATAGAATATAGTCGTCTTACTCAGAATAAGAGGTCAATACCTTCTGTAAGGTCGTTTGATACATCTAAACCTTATTAATCATAAGCATGTTCCTATTAATAATTTTTCATGGTTATTAGTAACTATCTATTATTAATTTTAAAGGATATTGTATGAGTGTAAGTTACCCAACTCCTTCTGCCCCTAGGTTGCCGCAAAGTTGCGATCATGTAATTGATATATCAAAAATCGCTAATAAGAAGGAGCTACTAATAAAAGTACCTAGATATATATGCCCTAGAATTAATGATACAATTATTGTTAGTCTCAATGAATATATATCCTCACTACCTCTAATTATTAGGTGTAATAATATTTATGAAGTGGAATATACATTCTCAATACCTTTTTCCTCTATTCCTCTTGGTGAGTATGAGGTTTTTTATACAATTTTCAATTGGGCAGATAATCGCAATCCATCTGATACTTTCAAGGTCAAAATTATAGATTCAAGTTCCACCTCTATATATCCACCTGTGCTAGCCACCTCTTTAAAAACCGAAATTTTAGCAAATGGTACACCGGCCAATGGTTATACGCCAAATTCTGTACTTATCACCGCATTTGATGAAGAAAGTGGAGTGTTACCAGGTGTGAAAATAGATATTAACTCCAATGATAAAACATGTGTTACACCATCTTCAGTTCTCACCGATCAAAATGGACAAGCCATTTTTAGTGCAATCTCGGACATTGGTGGTATTTCGTCAGTAAATGTGTCGTCAGGAGATATAAAATATAATGTTGAATTTTATTTTTCACCGGTTACTAGGGCGAAGGCAATAATAGTTGGAAGTCAGTCAATTGGTAATGAATATGAAATAATCACAATTAAACTTAACAATGAAAAGACTTCTAAAGAAATTAAAAATTCGCCCGTATATTATAAAATACATCAAGCTATAAATATAAATAGTGTTTTTGAAATAAATTCAAACAAAAGTCTGATTCAATCAATGGTCACGGATGAATATGGACAATTCAATATAAATTTGAAAGGTAAGTCTGGAGGTAGTTGTACTATATTTGTGACGGCTGATAATTGTGTTGGAAATGTAAAATATACTAAAAAATAACCATAAAGGTATTAATTATGTCAATGTCTAAAAAAATAGTTTTTTCGGATATAAAAAGTGGATGGTTTATTTCGTATTATTTTATGACGCAAGCTTTGTATGAATATACAATTGAAATACCAGCTGCAAACATCTGTTGGAACAAACCCCGCGGACAGCCTGTATATCCTTACGATCAAAATAAAAAATCTGATACATTTCTATATTCAGGACCAGATGGCGAGCTTACATGTATTGTCACATGTCCTGATACTGATAAGTTGGATAATAGTTTTAATGAAGGTACTATAGTGCCAAGTTCGGGGAGACCTGTTTTGGGCAGAACCTATTGTCTTGCCTTTGAGGATTTTGGAGGTTCAATCGATTATAATGATTGTTATATTAATATCGTAGGGTGGGTTTTTGCAGGATAAGCCTCCACTTCGCGCCATAAAAAGCTCTAATAACTCTCACCGTGGAGACATCATCTCTACGTTTTTTTTGCTAGGACGTGTTGACGTTTTGTCTTCATCATTTACTTGACCCACATGGGTAACGAGATAATGACAAAGGCCAGTGCTAATGTGCTGGCGTAATTTCGCACCTTTTCTACTAAGTTCGTAACTATATGCAAAGTTCTTCAGGTAGGTATTGACTGAAGTTTGACCATAGGCAAAATGCCTACCACTACCTAACTGTAGGAGCCATTTTCATCCGCTTCACTGCTGTAAGTATTGGAGGAAACTGTACCCATTTAGATATAGTTTCTTTGTCTATTCAGCCCTTATTACCGATAATAAGGGCTGATTTCTGTCGGATTCAGTTTCAATGAGAAAATATTTCCCCCGCATTTTCCAGGTTATTCTGGCTATCTTACTTATTCTGCCGACCACCTTATGGCTGGCAGACAAAATTTGGCCTTTACCATTAAAAGACGTCACCGCCGCACGTGTTGTTGTAGGCGCTGACGGTTCACCCTTATGGCGCTTTGCTGATAGCGAAGGGGTCTGGCGTTATCCCGTGACTCTAGAGCAGGTTTCCCCTGAATATATTCAGGCTTTGTTAACTTACGAAGATCGCTGGTTTTACCAGCATCCGGGAGTGAATCCTATCTCGTTGTTACGGGCAGCTTGGCAGGATATACGCGCTGGTAAAATCGTATCGGGGGGAAGCACGATCTCTATGCAGGTTGCCCGTTTGATAGATCCGCATTCACGTACTTTTAGCGGAAAGTTAAAACAGCTTTGGCGTACTCTGCAATTAGAGTGGCACTATTCGAAAGACGAGATTCTGGAGATGTATCTGAACCGTGCGCCATTTGGTGGCACGTTACAGGGCATAGGGGCGGCAAGTTGGGCTTATCTGGGAAAGTCGCCGTCAGATCTGTCATCCGGTGAAGCTGCGTTACTGGCAGTGTTACCACAGGCTCCGAGCCGTTTAAGGCCGGATCGCTATCCTGAGCGTGCTCAGGCTGCCCGTGACAAAGTATTGCAGCGATTGAAGCAGTATGGTGTCTGGTCAGCAGAAAAAGTGGCGGATATTGAGGAAGAAAATCTGTGGCTGGCTCCTCGTCAGGTTCCTCAGCGTGCCCCTCTTTTAGCAAGACGAATGGCTCTCAATAATCAGCAGGAAATCCTCCGAACCACTATTGATACCGGTTTGCAGCGCCAACTGGAAGATATGGTACTTAACTGGAAATATCAGTTAGCGGAAAAAACATCAATTGGTGTGCTGGTGGTCGATCATACGGATATGACAGTGAAGGCTTATATTGGCTCGGCGGATTTTCAGGATAACAGCCGTTTTGGTCATGTTGATATGGTCAGCGCGTGGCGCTCTCCGGGTTCGACATTAAAGCCTTTTCTGTATGCAATGGCGCTGGATGATGGCCTTATTCATGCGGAATCTCTTTTACAGGATGTTCCCCGCCGTTTCGATAATTATCGGCCGGGAAATTTTGATAGTGGATTTAATGGCCCGGTCAGTGCCAGTGAGGCACTGACTCGTTCACTAAACTTGCCGGTAGTACAGCTTCTTGAAGCTTATGGCGCGAAACGGTTTACTGCCAATTTGCGTAATGCAGGTATGACGCTGCGTTTCCCTCTGGGAAGTGAGCCGAATCTGGCGCTGATTCTTGGAGGAACTTCGGTTCGTATGGATCAGCTGGTTTCTGTTTACAGTGCGTTTGCCCGTCAGGGAAAAGTCTCTCCGTTACGCTTTACTTCACAGCAGGAACTGCGGGACAGGCAGCTTTTTACTCCGGGAGCAGCCTGGATTGTCAGGCGGATTATGGCAGGGGAAAGCCGCCCGCTACCGGATAATGTCTTACCTGCCGAAGTGCCACTGGCATGGAAAACAGGCACGAGTTATGGCTATCGTGATGCATGGGCAATCGGTTTAAATGCCCGATACACCATCGGTGTTTGGGTCGGCAGGCCGGACGGGACACCTGTAGCAGGGCAGTCTGGTTATGCTACAGCAATTCCTATCATGAACCAGATTCATGGGTTATTGATGGCTGACTTGCGCTATGGTTCGCAACCTATTCCTGTTGATCCGCGACCGGAAAATGTCAGTCAGGCAGTTATTTGCTGGCCGAGTGGTATGGTATTCCGGTCGGAAGACAGCAACTGCCGTCAGCGCCGTTTGAGCTGGATTCTGGATAACACTATCCCGCCGACACTGCCATCTACGGGGCAGGAATCGATTTCGGGTATTCATGAACAGATATGGGTCGATAAAAACGGTTTGCGTGTTGCTGCTGATTGCCCTGATGCCCGACCTGAAACAATCTCTTTATGGCCGATTGCACTGGAAGCATGGCTACCAGAGAAAGAGCGTCGGGCAAATCGTCTTCCTTCAATTAATCCTCAGTGCCCGCCAATGAAAACAGATGACGCACCGTTATTGATTACCGGTATCCGAGAAGGGGATATTCTGACTCGCTTGCCCGGTCAACGGACGTTGGATCTGCGGGTAGCAACACAGGGTGGTCAGGGACAGCAATGGTGGTTTTTGAATGGTGAGCAGGTTACCGTGACTGAAAATAACCAGTCGTGGACGAAAACATTGTCACAGTCAGGAAAATATCAGCTTAGTGTTTTAGATCTGAGTGGGCAAATCAGCATAATTAATTTTGTATTAAACTGATCCGGTTACGATTTGTGGTGTAGGTCAAAAATTTCGTCATAAACAAAAAATTAATTGTATTTTTTGTTTTAAAGTAAACTTATTGCTGTTCTGTTCGGAATATATTGATCTTTTAAGATGTTGAGTCAGTAAGTTGTAATTTATTTAATAGCTGTATGTTAATTCAACCAGTGAGGAAATAAAGATGAAAGTTGTTTCATATGCTTTGTTGCTGGGTTTATTTTATGTACCCGTTTCTTTGGCAGATACATCAGCAAAAGATATTGATAATAAAATAGTAATTAAAGAAGTGGTTAATCAGGGGGCATTGAAAAAATGCACCCATTTATTACCTGAAGGACATAAATATACTATTAGCATTATCGGTACTTCTGATAAGACAACAAAAGACAGTAATGAGCAGTTTACAGGGCAATTTGAAGTTTCTGATGAAACTAAAAAACCACTGGATGAAAAAAGACAAGAGCAGGTTAAGCCTTTTATTCAGTGTGTGAAAGATACGGTTTTGTAACTGAAATTGTTTAAATAATGATATAACGCGCGAAGTCAATGATCTTGGTCAGAATGCCTATGCGGGAAATTATCGCCTGCATAGGCATTATTTTATAAAATGAATCAATAAGACAGTGCATATCGATAGAAAAGTAAGATATCTGAAATAGGAGTTAGTGCTGAAAATGTGTTTAACTCGTATCGTCTTTAATTGGTTTGTACTGCAAAAATGTGATTTGTGCTAAAAAATTATCATTTTCGCTAAGAATGTTTTAATAAAATGTTGTGTTTTTTGTAGGCAAGCCGAAAGTCTCCTCCTATAATCAACGCCTATTTTTATTCCTGTCAGGAAAACAGGATAAATTCTGTCCTTCTGTGTTATCAGGGGGAATATAAAATTAAAATGAATCATCGCTGAAAGTGCCAAAGGGGTTATCCAATGACGATTGAACGTACTTTTTCCATTATTAAACCTAATGCTGTGAAGAAAGATGTTATCGGTTCCATCTATGCTCGTTTTGAAAGTGCCGGTTTTAAAATCATCGCTGCTAAAATGCTGCATTTAACTCGTGAACAAGCTGAAGGTTTTTATGCCGAGCACAAAGGCCGCCCTTTCTTTGATGGTCTGGTAGAGTTCATGACATCCGGCCCAATCATGGTACAGGTTCTGGAAGGTGAAAATGCAGTTCAGCGTCACCGTGATCTGATGGGTGCAACTAACCCGGACAACGCGCTGGCTGGTACTCTGCGTGCTGATTATGCCGACAGTTTTACTGAAAATGCGGTACACGGCTCAGATTCCATTGAATCTGCAAACCGTGAAATTGCTTACTTCTTCAGTGATGATGAAGTTTTCTCTCGCAGCTAATATTCAATAAGTTTCGAGTTGCTTCAAAAAGACGACCTGAAAGATGGTCGGGATGTTTAGTTCTCGTAGCATCTGAACAGTAAAGTTTGTACAATGTCGCGCCCCGCTGATTTGACTTAGCGGGGCGTTTATTATTTCATTTCAATTAACGATTAACGCTGGATATGTTTTCGCAAAAGAGACCATGTATTGCGTTATATTTATTGAATATGAAGTCTGTTTACTGAATCAGTAGTCACCGCATGAAAACTTAGTGCTGAAACACAATCAGCACAGAGCCGAAAGTGTAACAACGAGGCGATGTAACAATATGTCCCAGACAATGTCCCAACCTAATACAGCCGAACAATGTTCAACTTCTGCCACTTCTTTCACACCTGATAAGACTTTTACGCGGGATAAGACAAGCGGCAAAATTAATCTGCTTGATCTCAACCGCAAACAAATGCGTCAGTTTTTCATTGAAATGGGGGAAAAACCTTTTCGTGCCGATCAGGTCATGAAATGGATGTACCACTATTGCTATGACGACTTTGAGCAAATGACTGACATCAATAAAGTGCTCAGGGCAAAACTACAACAGGTTGCTGAAATCAGAGCACCTGAAGTTGCAGAAGAACAGCGTTCTTCGGATGGTACTATCAAGTGGGCAATTACTGTTGGCGATCAACAGGTCGAAACAGTTTATATTCCGGAAGATGACCGGGCGACACTGTGTGTCTCATCTCAGGTAGGGTGCGCTTTAGAATGTAAGTTTTGCTCTACTGCCCAGCAGGGTTTTAACCGCAACCTGCGGGTTTCTGAAATTATTGGTCAGGTCTGGCGCGCAGCTAAAATTATTGGTTCGCTGAAATCCAGTGGTCGCCGCCCAATCACCAATGTGGTGATGATGGGCATGGGAGAGCCGTTGCTGAACCTGAACAATGTGGTGCCGGCCATGGAAATCATGATGGATGATTTTGGATTTGGCCTGTCAAAACGTCGCGTAACCCTGTCAACATCCGGCGTAGTGCCTGCACTGGATAAACTGGGTGATATGATCGACGTCGCTCTGGCAATTTCTCTCCATGCACCCACTGACGATATCCGTGATGAAATTGTACCGATTAACCGTAAGTACAATATCGAAGAGTTTCTGGCTGGTGTCCGCCGCTATCTGACTAAGTCGAATGCTAATCAGGGACGGGTCACGGTAGAGTATGTGATGCTCGATCACGTGAATGACAGCGTGGAACAGGCTCACCAATTGGCAGAATGCCTGAAAGATACACCAAGTAAAATCAACCTGATCCCCTGGAACCCGTTCCCCGGAGCACCTTACGGGCGTAGCTCCAACAGCCGGATTGACCGTTTCTCCAAGGTACTGATGGGATATGGCTTTACTACCATCGTGCGTAAAACCAGAGGTGATGATATCGATGCTGCCTGTGGACAGCTAGCTGGCGAAGTTATCGACAGAACCAAGCGGACAATGAGAAAACGTCTGGCAGGTGAACCTATTCAGGTAAAAACAGTCTAATTTTTTGTTCAATTCTTGTAATTGGCTAAAAATCTGGCGAAGTTTGACATATCCTTATAAATGAAAATGATATGATACGGAAATCAATAATTTGGTCTATAGTTTGTTTGAGTCTGGTGGCAGGTTGTGCGGAGCATCCTCAGAACCGGGCTCCTCATGCTGTTGCAGTAGATACCCGATTACAGTTAGGGAAGGCATATCTGGCAGAACGTAATTTATCGGCTGCCAGATTTCATTTTCAGAAAGTTTTACTGGCTGAACCCCGTCATCCGCAAGCTCATTTGGGGATGGCGCTGCATGAACAATATGCGGGTCAGCCTGAATCCGCCGACCGTCACTACAGAATGGCAATGCAGTACGGAGCAGGAGATGATACTGTAATAGGTCATTATTACGTTTTTCTCTGTGAACAAAGACGGTATAAAGAAGCTAAAAATTTGGTCTCGGACAATTTGGTCACAGATAATTTGGTTATAAAGAGTAACACCGGCTTCTATGCCCATTGCGGTGAATAATTGCAATAAGTAGGAATTGTGATAAATGATTGCCTACGTTTTATGCAGTATGAAATGATTTCGCTACACAAGTTAAATTGTGTCTGATAGTCAATTAACTTGTGTGAATATTTTAACCTGAACAGTACCAGTGTCCTTAGATAATGAAGACTGAAACTCATCCAGAAGAAGCTAATCTGACAACGGGTCAGATCTTGCGTCAAGCTCGTGAAAAACATGAGCTTTCTCAGCAGACTGTGGCAGATCGCTTGTGTCTTAAAGTGTCCACTGTTCGTGATATTGAAGAAGATAATGTTCCTGACAATATCGTACCCACATTTTTTCGCGGTTATATCCGTGCTTATGCGAAACTTGTTCAGGTGCCTGAGTCTGAGATCTTAGCCAAGATCGATGTACAGATGCAGCATAAGGCAGTAAAAACATCTCAGATGCAGAGCTTTTCTGCCCAAAAAATACGTAAGAAACGTGATGGCTGGCTGATGAAATTCACATGGCTTGTCATTATTGTGTTATTGGGTATGACAGGTGTGTGGTGGTGGCAGAATTATAATATTCAGCAAAAAGACTTGGCTTCAATGACAGAACAGTCTGATATACAGGCACAAAAGTCTGCCAGTGAACTGAGTGATACTCAATCTGTGACAGCCAGTTCCACCCTAAATACGACAGAAGTGCAATCTGGTACAGCTCAAACAGAGAAGAATGTACAAGTACCATTAAATAGTACAACTACAGATAGTCAGGTGCCATTATCTTCCGGTGCTCCTTCATCAACTCAGACTAGCTCAGTGCCACAGTCGGGTAGTCAGCCGCTGACGGCTTCTGGTAATACTGCCTCCACTGGTGTTTCTCCTGTAAATCAGGGAGCAGAGAATTCAGTTACAACGAATATCACGCCAGACGCTGTGTCATCAACGAATCCTGTATCAACAACTCCCTTATCAACGACTGAAAATCAGTCCAGTGTCGCGAACAGCAATGAACTGGTATTTAATTTCAAAGGCAGATGCTGGCTGGAAATTAAAGATGCCAACGGTAAGAAACTGTTTAGTGGTACCAAAAGTAAGGGCGATAGCCTGAAATTATCAGGAGTTTTACCTTATTCACTTAATATCGGGGCACCTGCTCAGGTCGAGGTAGAGTTTCAGGGAAAACGTGTGAATATGGATGCGTTTATTAAGAAAGGCACCAATGCCAGACTGACACTGCCATAAGCGGATTTATGGTTTTGACACGTTTACTGGGCACATACTTTGAGACGAATGTTGAGCTGGGGTTCAGGTTCGTCTATGTGTATTATTCACCACAGCATAGTTGTAATTTTTATAAATAAAATACAGGGATGTAGGGGAGTAATGTAAAAATGCATAATGAATCACCGATAACAAGACGTAAATCCACACGTATCTATGTCGGTAATGTACCTATTGGAGATAATGCACCTATTGCGGTGCAGTCAATGACGAACACACGGACAACAGATGTTGAAGCGACTGTTAATCAGATCAAATCGCTGGAGCGTGTAGGTGTTGATATTGTCCGTGTTTCGGTGCCAACCATGGATGCGGCGGAAGCCTTTAAACTCATCAAGCAGCAAGTCAATGTCCCGTTAGTTGCCGATATCCATTTTGATTATCGTATCGCATTAAAAGTTGCCGAATACGGTGTTGACTGTTTGCGTATTAATCCCGGAAATATTGGTAATGAAGAGCGGATCCGTCAGGTTGTAGATTGCGCTCGCCATCATAATATACCAATCCGTATTGGGGTTAATGGCGGCTCTTTGGAAAAAGATTTACAGGAAAAATACGGAGAGCCGACACCAGAAGCCTTGGTGGAATCGGCTATGCGTCATGTAGATATTCTTGACCGCCTTAACTTTGACCAGTTCAAGGTCAGTGTTAAAGCATCTGATGTCTTCCTTGCTGTAGGTGCCTATCGTTTGCTGGCGCAGAAAATTGATCAGCCGCTGCATTTAGGCATTACCGAAGCCGGTGGTGCCCGTGCTGGTGCGGTGAAATCTTCAATCGGTTTGGGAATGCTGTTATCCGAAGGTATTGGGGACACTTTGCGTATCTCTCTGGCGGCAGATCCGGTAGAAGAGGTTAAAGTTGGCTTCGATATTCTGAAAGCACTGCGCATTCGTTCAAGAGGTATCAATTTCATTGCCTGCCCGACCTGCTCCCGTCAGGAATTTGACGTTATCGGTACAGTCAATGCGCTTGAACAACGCCTTGAAGATCTGATCACTCCGATGGATGTTTCCATCATCGGCTGTGTTGTCAATGGTCCCGGAGAAGCTGAAGTTTCTACATTGGGCGTGACAGGCGCAAAAACAAAAAGTGGTTTTTATGAAGATGGCGTTCGTCAGAAAGAACGTCTCAATAATAATGATTTGATTGACCAGCTTGAAGCGAAAATCCGGGCCAAGGCTGCGATCCTTGATGCCAGTAAACGAATCAGTATCAATCAGCTCGAAAAGTAAAATTCAATACCGGCTCATGTTATTTGAGTCGGTATTATTTTGTTTGCTGATTGAACCTTGAGAATATTCGCTTTTATAATCGACTCTATTGTAAAAATATTAATAAGAGATAAAACATGGCAAAAAACATTTCGGCTATTCGTGGCATGAACGACTGCCTTCCTGCTGAAACAGCGATTTGGCAACGTGTTGAGTCTACAATAAAACGTGTGCTGGCTGGTTATGGCTTCAGTGAAATCAGAACACCGGTTGTAGAGCAGACCCCGTTATTCAAGCGAGCTATCGGGGAAGTGACTGATGTGGTCGAAAAAGAAATGTATACATTTAATGACCGCAACGGAGAAAGCCTGACCCTGCGCCCGGAAAACACTGCTGGTTGTGTTCGTGCCGGTATCGAACATGGTCTGCTGTACAATCAGGAACAGCGTTTATGGTACATCGGCCAGATGTTCCGTTATGAGCGCCCGCAAAAAGGCCGTTATCGTCAGTTTCATCAATTGGGCGCTGAAGTGTTTGGTCTTCAGGGGCCGGATATTGACGCTGAAATGATCCTGATGACTGCACGCTGGTGGCGGGAGTTGGGTATTGCTGAGCATGTGACACTAGAGTTGAATTCCATCGGTTCTCTGGAAGCACGGGCAAACTATCGTGATGCTCTGGTTGCTTTCCTTGAGCAGCATAAAGATAAATTGGACGAAGATTGTCTGCGTCGCATGTATACTAACCCATTGCGCGTACTGGATTCTAAAAATCCGGAGGTTCAGGCACTTCTTAACGATGCCCCGGCTCTGTTTGATTATCTTGATGCAGAATCAAAAGAACACTTTGACGGCCTGTGCCGGAATCTGGATGCTGCGGGTATTCAATATCGTATTAACCAGCGTCTGGTGCGTGGTCTTGACTATTATAACCGCACAGTTTTTGAATGGGTCACTTCTGCTTTGGGTGCGCAGGGTACGGTCTGTGCCGGTGGGCGTTATGATGGTCTGGTTGAGCAACTGGGTGGGAAATCAACACCTGCGGTCGGCTTTGCCATGGGTATGGAACGCATGATTCTGTTGGTTCAGGAAGTGAACCCTGAATTTGTTGCCGATCTCACGGTTGCAGATGTTTACCTTTCTTCCTTCGGGGAAGGCAGTCAGCAGGCAGCACTGATTCTGGCAGAGAAAATCCGTGATGAATTACCGGAATTACGCCTGATGACCAATCACGGTGGCGGTAACTTTAAGAAACAACTGGGGCGTGCTGGTAAGCACGGTGCCAAAATTGCCCTGCTTTTAGGGGAAGATGAAATTAGTACAGGTAATGTCACCGTGAAAGATTTACGAAATGGTGAGCAACAAACATTACCACAACAAACGATCGCAGCACGTTTGAGCGAACTGTTAGGCTAAGGAGAGACTCTGTGGAAGTCTATACCACTGAAACTGAACAAGTTGATGCAATAAAGCGTTTTTTCGTTAACAACGGTAAATATATTGCTGTTGGCTTAGTACTGGGGATTGGGGCAATTATTGGCTGGCGTTACTGGCAATCTCATCAAACAAATCAGTTACAAGATACTGCAACAGCATTTGAGCAAATGAACCAGTCATTAGCATCAGGTTCGAAAGAAGGTATCTCAGCCGCAGAGAAATTCGCTAACGAAACGAATAATATCTACGGTGTGATGGCAGATATGGAACTGGCAAAACATGTGGCTGATAAGAATGATCTGGCGCAGGCAGAAAAATATTTACTGACTGCTACAGGTAAAGCTAAAGATCAGGATATACAGGCTTTGTCAGATATTCGTCTGGCCCGCATTCAGTTAGCCGAAGATAAAACTGATGCAGCACTAAAAACGCTGGAGCAGGTAAAAAGCAAAGGATGGCAAATCATCACTGAGAATATCCGTGGTGATATTCTGGCGAAGAAAGGTGATATAGCAGGTGCGCGTGAAGCATACTCCAGAGGGTTGGAATCTCAGGGAGCTCAGGCTTTGAAAGAGAGAATGCAAGTTAAACTAGATAATTTATCCAATTAAGGGAGCCAACTCTAATGCAACTGCGTAAAACACTTCTGGTTGGGCTGGTTGCTTCTGTTCTGCTGGCGGGTTGCTCAAGTGAACAGGATACGGTCATAATGTCTCCGCTGCCAAAGGTTGAAAACCAATTCAATCCTCATGTGGTGTGGGATAAGTCGGTTGGAAGTGGAGTTGGTCATTACTACTCTCACTTATCACCTGCATGGCAAGGCTCTGCTGTTTATGTTGCCGATCGTAATGGTATTATCAAAGCATTTGATATAGATAGCGGCAAAGAGTTGTGGTCTACCGACCTGTCAGAGAAAACAGGTTTTCTGTCGTCACGTTTGCCTGCGTTATTATCCGGTGGTTTGACGGTATCAGGTGATCGTCTGTATGTTGGCACAGAGAAAGCCAAAGTTATCGCATTAGATACTACAACCGGCAAAGTTGAGTGGGAAACGCAGGTTGCTGGTGAAGCGTTATCCCGTCCGGTGTTAAGTGATAACCTTATCCTGATTCATACCGGTAATGGGATGTTACAGGCATTGAATGCAAATGATGGCTCTATCGCCTGGTCCATCAATATGGATACGCCTCCGTTGTCCGTCCGTGGTGAGTCAGCTCCCGCTGTGGCATATGGTGCTGCGATTGTCGGTGGTGATAATGGTCGTGTCAGTGCTGTGCTGCTTTCACAGGGGCAACTTATTTGGCAACAGCGTATCTCTCAGGTCACTGGTGCAACGGAAATTGATCGTCTGAATGATGTTGATATGACACCGGTCATTTCTGATAATGTCATTTATGCCATTGCCTATAATGGCAATCTGGTTGCAATGGATATGCGCTCTGGTCAGATAATCTGGAAACGTGATCTTGGTTCCGTCAATGATATGGTTGTGACTGACAACAATATTTTTGTTGTAGATCAGGATGATCGTATTTTATCCCTGCGTAAAAGTGATGGGGTAACCATTTGGTCCCAGAACGATTTGTTGCACCGTAATCTGACTGCCCCGGAAATGTATAACGGCTATCTGGTTGTGGGTGATGGAGAAGGTTATCTGCATTGGCTGAATATGGAAGATGGTCAGTTTATGGCTCAGCATAAGGTTGATAGCTCAGGCTTATTAAGCCGTCCGGTTATCGCCAGTGATAAACTGATGGTGCAGGCAAGGGATGGTAAAGTTTACCTGTATACACGCTGATATACAGTAAATATTTTAATGCGTTTTATCCGAACACGGCTCCTGTAATGACAGGAGCCGTGTCGTCTTTTTAGTATCTTGCAGTTATGAGAAGAAGATTTTGTTGTGAACGAACTTCAAGCGCCTCTTTTTTTGCGGGATATCGATTTACATTTAGTCATGAGGCATCAAAAATGATACCTGTCGTTGCGCTGGTTGGGCGCCCCAATGTTGGAAAGTCTACTTTATTTAACCGCTTAACCCGTACCAGAGATGCATTGGTTGCGGATTTTCCCGGTTTAACCCGCGACCGTAAATATGGACGTGCGGAAGTTGAAGGGAAAGAATTTATTATCGTTGATACCGGTGGTATTGACGGAACAGAAGAGGGCGTAGAAACACATATGGCTACGCAATCTTTGATGGCAATCGAAGAAGCAGACATTGTCCTGTTTATGGTTGATGCCAGATCCGGGCTGATGCCTGCGGATCACGCGATTGCAAAGCATTTGCGCAGCCGTGAAAAGTCGACGTTTTTAGTCGCGAATAAGACTGACGGTATCGATATTGATACATCTGTTGCTGAATTTTATTCTCTGGGATTGGGGGATATACATTCTATCGCTGCTTCTCATGGACGTGGCGTAACACAATTGATTGAGCATGCACTGTTGCCTTTCTATGCAGACGAGGAAGGTGCAGAGGAAATTGAATTAACGGAAGAAGAAGCTAACGCTGCTTACTGGGCTGAGTTAGAACAGGCTGAACAAGACGCTGCTGAAGAAGCTGAGCAGGAAGATGACTTCGATCCGACAACTCTGCCATTGAAGTTAGCTATCGTCGGGCGCCCAAATGTGGGTAAATCCACGCTGACTAACCGTATTTTGGGTGAAGAGCGCGTTGTTGTCTTCGATATGCCGGGTACGACCCGTGACAGTATCTACATTCCGATGGAACGTGATGGTCGTGAATATGTGCTGATTGACACAGCGGGAGTTCGTAAACGTGGCAAGGTGACAGAAACGGTAGAGAAATTCTCCGTTATCAAAACACTTCAGGCAATTGAAGATGCGAACGTCGTTATGCTGGTGGTTGATGCCCGTGAAGGTATTTCGGATCAGGATCTTTCCCTGTTGGGCTTTATTCTTAACAGCGGCCGCTCCTTAGTCATCGCGGTGAACAAATGGGATGGCATGACTCAGGAAGACCGTGATCATGTTAAGGATATGCTGGATTTACGTCTGGGGTTTGTTGATTTTGCCCGTGTCCACTTTATTTCTGCTTTGCATGGCAGCGGAGTAGGGAATCTGTTTGATTCTATTCTGGAAGCTTATGAAAGTGCGACCCGTCGTGTCAATACGTCCATGCTTACCCGTATTATGCGTATGGCTGAAGATGATCATCAGCCACCAATAATACGCGGGCGCAGGGTTAAAATGAAATATGCTCATGCCGGAGGATATAATCCGCCAATCGTTGTTATTCACGGCAATCAGGTAACAGGCTTGCCTGATTCGTATAAGCGCTACTTAATGAATTATTTCCGCCGTTCTTTAAAAGTGATGGGTACACCTATTCGTATTCAGTTTAAAGAAGGGGCTAACCCGTATGCGGGTAAGAAAAACACATTAACGGCAACACAGTTACGTAAACGTAAGCGTTTGATGGAACATTTGAAAAAGCGTTAATTAAGCAAAAAAATAAAGAGCTATTTATAGCTCTCAGATTACTGACAAAGTGCTGGTTTTTTATCCGGCACTTTGATTTAATCAAATTCCGTTCACCCGACGGAGCTTGCCGCCATGTTAAGAATACCCCCTCCCCAAACTTTCCCGCCCGAAACACTCTCGCTCGATGCGCTTGTGCCTCAACATCATTTAGTCCGTCAAGTCGATGCCGCCCTGGATTTCGAATTTATTCGGGAGTTAGTTGCCCCTTTGTACTGCCACAATAATGGTCGCCCAGCGATAGACCCGGTCATGCTGATTAAAATGATGCTGCTGGGGTATTTATTTGGTATCCCCAGCGAACGCCGGTTAGTCCAGGAGATTCAGGTCAATCTGGCTTACCGCTGGTTTTTGCGACTCGGGTTGACCGAAAAAGTCCCGGATGCCTCAACCCTCAGCCAGAACCGCCGACGCCGGTTCAACCATTCTGATGTTTTCCAGCAAATTTTCGACCGCATCGTTGAGCAGGCTATCAACCGAGGTTTTGTTAGCGGCCGGGTGTTCTATACGGACAGCACGCACCTGAAAGCCAGTGCCAATCCGCATAAATCAGAGAATGTCTTGCGGCCCGTCCTCCCCGGGGCTTATCTGGACGAGTTGGAAAACGCCGTGAATGAAGACCGGGTGAAGTCCGGAAAAAAAGCCTGACGCCAACTCATAAGGAACGGCAAAGAAAGACCAAAGTCAGTACAACTGACCCAGAAAGTGGCTTTATGCACCGGACAAATAAGC
>NZ_CAWQMW010000003.1:0-13872 GCF_963895965.1 Xenorhabdus sp. PB30.3
AGGTATATCAACGAATAGATATTACAGAATAAAAAAGATAAGTCATATATAAAAAGATAAGTAAATATTAACTTTGCTTTACAAAAAAATGAATAAAAAATATTAAATTTACTTTTGAGAAGGTTTTAAATATAAACACTCTTTTCTGTTCCTTAGAAACATTAGAACAAGATATTTGTGAAGTCAACCAAAATGATTTTGACTTATCTTTATCATAGATACCATCTATCATTCGATAAACTTAATTTATTTGACTCTGAGATACAATGCGTTAAAAATACGTATCACTATAAAAATAAAGCAAAAGGATTGAAAAAACACTTTTAAATTAATGGAGTGCATAAAGATTAATGTAACAAAAATGCATGGCGTTATATGACTTAATATATATATTGGTGTTATTGGGTTCAATGAATACTGAAAATGATAAATAACGAAAGGAGAATTTTGGTTAATGTATTAATGGAAGTCACCTGCTCATTTAAAAGTTAATTTTATAATTTCTATTGGTGGATATTATAAAACCTCAATATTGAGGTTTGTTTTTATTAAAGAACAAACTAACAATAAGGTAAAATAAATAATGAAAAATATCATCGCACATATATTAATGTTGATGGAGGCGTTATGTTCGGACTAGACGCTTTTCATCTTGCCAGAATCCAATTCGCTTTCACTGTATCATTTCATATTATCTTTCCGGCTTTAACCATTGGCCTAGCCAGTTTTCTTGCAATCCTAGAAGGTTTATGGCTAAAAACAAAAGAGGAAAGTTATCTGAAGCTATACCACTTCTGGATAAAAATTTTTGCCGTTAACTTTGGAATGGGAGTTGTTTCCGGTTTGGTTATGGCCTATCAGTTCGGCACAAACTGGAGTGGGTTTTCACAATTTGCCGGTAGCATTACAGGCCCGTTATTGACTTATGAAGTACTTACCGCCTTCTTTCTTGAAGCTGGCTTCCTCGGCATTATGTTATTTGGCTGGAATAAGGTCGGCAGAAAACTGCACTTTTTTGCCACTTGCATGGTGGCAGTAGGAACTATTATTTCTACCTTCTGGATCCTCTCTTCAAACAGCTGGATGCAAACACCTCAGGGATATCACATCGAAAATGGTATTGTTATTCCTGATAACTGGTTACAGATAATATTTAATCCTTCATTTCCTTACCGCTTATTACACATGTCTGTCGGTGCATTCCTTGCCAGTGCCTTGTTTATCGCAGCCTGTGCGGCCTGGCTACTGCTGCGTGGAAAGGACACAGCTCCAGTACGTAAAATGCTTTCTATGGCGTTATGGTTAATTTTAATTATTGCTCCCATTCAGGCGGTTATCGGTGATGCACATGGACTGAATACCCTTGAACATCAGCCAGCAAAAATTGCGGCTATTGAAGGACATTGGAGTAATACATCAGGTGAAGCAACGCCACTGATTTTATTTGGTATACCAGACATGAATGAAGAGAAAACCAAATATGCACTGGAAGTTCCTTACCTGGGTAGCCTTATCCTGACCCACAGTCTGGAAAAACAAATTCCCGCTCTTAAGTCTTTCCCTCCCGAAGACAGGCCTAACGCTACCATTATTTTCTGGTCATTCCGAATCATGGCAGGTCTCGGTATGCTGATGATTTTATTAGGTGTAGCCGGTGTTTTACTGCGGAGAAAACAGAAAATATACCGCTCCCGTGCTTTTTTACGTTTTGTTCTTCTGATGGGGCCTTCTGGTTTAATCGCTATTCTTGCTGGTTGGTTTACGACTGAAATTGGCCGACAACCGTGGGTAGTCTATGGATTACAGCGTACAAAAGATGCTGTTTCAGCGCACGGCGATATGCAAATGAGCTTAAGTTTATTGCTCTTTATTCTGGTCTATTTTTCTGTTTTCGGCATTGGGTACTTTTATATGATGCGTCTGGTGAAACAGGGACCCGAAGAAATAGCATCTCCAAGTCATTCTGAAATGCAGCAACCGATTAGTGGAGAAAAACAGAATGGGTATTGATCTTTCTATTATCTGGTTTGTCATCATTATCTTCGCCACACTGATGTACATTGTTGCTGATGGCTTTGATCTGGGTATCGGGATCATATTGCCTTTTACCAAAGATCCTACCGAACGGGATGTGATGGTTAATACTGTCGCCCCTGTATGGGATGGAAATGAAACGTGGCTGGTATTAGGTGGTGCTGCGCTATATGGCGCTTTTCCACTGGCTTACTCCGTTATTATTGATGCGTTAACTATTCCGCTGACACTGATGCTAGTCGGGCTTATTTTCCGCGGAGTTGCTTTTGAATTCCGCTTTAAAGCACTGCCAGAACATCGCGCTTTCTGGGATCGTGCTTTTATTGGTGGTTCACTATTAACGACATTTTGTCAGGGGATTACTGTTGGTGCGGTGATTAATGGCTTTGAGATCACAGGCCGTCATTTTAGTGGCTCCGCACTCTCATGGCTTGCGCCATTTCCGCTATTTTGTGGTTTTGGATTGATTATTGCCTATGCTTTATTAGGCAGCTCATGGTTAATAATGAAAACCGAGTACCGGTTGCATCGTAAGATGTGTTCGCTGACCGTTTATTTAGCCCTCGCTTTATTGGCAGTCATTGCTGTCATTAGTATCTGGACACCTTTGGCACATGCAGATATTGCTTTGCGCTGGTTCAGTTTACCTAATCTCTACTTCTTGCTACCGGTCCCGCTATTAGTTTTAGCCAGCACATGGTGCCTTGTTCGTAGTGCTTATAACTATGGTCACTACGCGCCATTTTTCCTGACCTTGTTATTGATATTTTTAGGCTTCTCCGGTTTGGGTATCAGCCTGTGGCCTAATATTATTCCACCGTCTGTTTCCATCTGGGATGCCGCTTCTCCACCACAAAGCCAAGGGTTTATGTTAGTGGGTGGGTTATTAATTATTCCCGTTGTCTTAGGTTACACAAGCTGGAGTTATTATGTTTTCCGAGGAAAAGTTAAATCAGGTGAAAACTATCACTAATCTTCATTTACCTCAGATAGAAAATCGGAATGATTCCCGTTGGTATAAGAAACTGGGGTGGATGATAACTATCTGGTTAGCAAGTGTCTTAAGCCTGGGGATCGTTGCAACACTGTTTAAATTATTAATGTACAGTGCCGGGATGAGAACACATTAGTAAGATAGGCCGCTCATTATGCGGCCTATTTTTGAGTGAGAACAGAACGCGTTCAAGCAAATCAGTTTCCACTGCTCCGCCGTTATCATTCCCAATGTGTTCGTTGGTATTTCGATGCGTTGAGCTTACGTAATTGATGTGACACTTCCCTCAGTGTTAGAAAGAAGGGAGGGGCCATCATGACACAATGCGGGCTGCGGCTGGAGTACTAAGTCTGGCTTCTTCTTTTACCGCAATCGATTCCTTCTGGTATACTCCGCAAATATTTTGTTCTCATGTTTTCTTATGTGTCCGTCTTCGTGCGACTAACTGTATATCACTTGGTGTATCAATATTGGTGATTTATCACATAATTAAAGATGGGTTTATTGTTTTAAAACAAATAGGTATGTGAAATTGAAACATATTGTAGAAGTGATGATCTCCGAGCAAGAGGTTAAACAACGTATTGCTGAATTAGGGCAACAGATTACAGAACATTATCGCAATAGCGATCGTGAACTGGTATTGGTTGGCCTGCTGAGAGGATCGTTTATTTTCATGGCAGATTTGTGCCGTGAAATTCAGGTTTCTCATGAAGTGGATTTTATGACTGCATCCAGCTACGGCAATGGAATGGATTCTACCCGCGATGTGAAGATCCTTAAGGATCTGGATGAAGATATTCGTGGTAAAGATGTGTTAATCGTTGAAGATATTATCGATTCCGGGAATACACTGAATAAAATCCGTGAGATTCTGTCTCTTCGTGAACCAAATTCTCTGGCAATTTGTACGTTACTGAACAAACCATCCCGTCGTGAAGTTGATGTTCCGGTTGAGTGGATCGGTTACTCGATTGAAGACAAATTCGTGGTGGGTTATGGCATTGATTATGCTCAGCGCTATCGCCATCTGCCTTATATCGGCCATGTTACTCTGCTGGAAGAGTAAATTTTTGCAATAATGCAAACAGGTACCGGTGTAGTAAATAAATGGCAGCAAAGGCTGCCATTTATTTTTACGCGAACTTGTTACTTTTTACGGGCCAGCTTAGAGATAGCCTGACGGTAATTAAGCTCCAGTTTTTCACGGCTGTCTGCGGTAATATCCAAATCATGCAGTTCGCCATCTTTCAAACCATATACCCAGCCATGTATCATGACCTTTTGTCCACGTTTCCACGCGGATTGCATAATGGTTGAATGACCAAGGTTATAAACCTGTTCAATCACATTCAGCTCACACAGGCGATTCAGTCGATCATTAGGTGGCAGTTCACCAAGCATTGAGCTGTGTTTGTACCACAAATCACGAATATGGAGCAGCCAGTTATTGATTAAACCTAATTCAGTTCCGTTTACTGCTGCTTCAATACCACCGCATCCGTAATGACCACAGATGATTATATGTTCAACCTGTAAAACATCGACAGCATACTGCACAACAGATAAACAATTTAAATCGGTGTGTATAACCAGATTTGCAACATTCCGGTGAACGAAAAGATCACCCGGTGCAGCATCAATCAGTTTTTCAGCAGGCACACGGCTATCAGAACAGCCTATCCATAGAAAGTGTGGCTTTTGTGCTTTTGATAATTCCTTGAAGAAATGAGGATTTTCTTCATTTACAGACTCTGACCACTGCTTGTTCCGGGCAAACAGCTCTTCAATTTTTCTCATCATGACTAATAGCCTGGCAACATTTTTGAGATAGAATCATATACAACATTAATTGAGAATTTAATATTTAATTGAGTAATGTTTTTGAGTTGATCCCTATTATGGAAAAGAAGTGTAGGGAAAAGAATGGCATAATCTGTCCCTTGCACTCAAAAAATAGCAGAAAAATAAAGGTGTTGTTTACTTATGGCTTATGCATTGGAATTGACGCAGCTTACGAAGACCTATAACGGTGGAGTAAAAGCGCTGCGTGGGATTGATCTGCGAGTGGAAACCGGAGATTTTTACGCGCTGTTGGGACCAAATGGTGCCGGGAAATCAACGACTATCGGCATTATTAGTTCTCTGGTCAATAAAAGCAGCGGTAAGGTTAATGTATTCGGTTACGATATTGATACGGATTTAGTCAATGCTAAACGGCAACTGGGGTTAGTCCCGCAGGAATTTAATTTTAACCCATTTGAAACCGTGATTCAGATTGTGCTGAATCAGGCGGGATACTACGGCGTACCACGTAATGTGGCACAAAGCAGGGCGGAAACCTATCTGTCACAACTCGATCTCTGGGGCAAACGTAATGAACGGGCAAATCGTCTGTCAGGGGGAATGAAACGCCGCCTGATGATCGCCCGCGCTTTGATGCATCAGCCAAAGTTATTAATTCTGGATGAACCGACAGCAGGTGTTGATATCGAACTACGCCGCTCTATGTGGGACTTTTTGAAGTCTCTTAATGAGCAGGGAACCACGATTATTCTGACAACTCACTATCTGGAAGAAGCAGAAATGCTTTGCCGTAATATTGGCATTATTCAGCATGGTGAACTGGTGGAAAATACCAGCATGAAAGATCTCCTCAGCCAACTTGAGGTAGAAACATTTTTACTCGATTTAGCACCTGAAGGAAGCATGCCTACGCTTGAAGGCTATAGCTATCGCTTGGTTGACACAGCTACGCTAGAAGTAGATGTGAAACGAGGGCAGGGACTAAATGATGTTTTCTCCCAATTAAGTACGCAGGGTATCCAGATTAACAGTATGCGCAACAAGGCGAATCGTTTGGAAGAGCTATTTGTTGGGTTGACAAATAATAGCCAAGGAGCTCGCTCATGATCCAACTTTATTGGGTGGCATTGAAAACCATCTGGATTAAGGAAATTACTCGCTTTGGTCGAATTTGGGTGCAAACACTATTGCCTCCAGTGATTACCATGTCTCTCTATTTTGTTATTTTCGGTAACTTAGTCGGTTCCCGTATTGGTGAAATGGGGGGATTCACATATATGCAGTTTATTGTTCCCGGGCTGATTATGATGTCTGTGATCACTAACTCATATGCAAATGTTTCCTCTTCTTTCTTTAGTGGTAAATTCCAGCGCAGTATTGAGGAAATTTTGGTTGCTCCTGTACCGACTCATGTGATTATTGCCGGATTTGTCGGTGGTGGTGTAGCCCGTGGTGTGTGTGTCGGTATTTTGGTGACGCTGGTTTCCCTGTTTTTCGTGCCATTAGAGATTCACTCATGGGGAATGGTGGTAATAACTCTGTTAGCAACATCGATCTTATTTGCGTTGGCTGGATTACTGAATGCCATTTTTGCGAAAACATTTGATGATATCAGTATTATTCCAACGTTTGTTCTGACTCCACTGACCTATTTGGGCGGTGTCTTTTATTCTCTGACGCTGTTGCCGGAGTTTTGGCAGATGGTATCGAAGATAAACCCTATCGTGTATATGATCAGTGGGTTCCGTTATGGGTTCCTCGGTATTGCGGATGTTTCTCTGGCTATGACACTGGGTATGCTGGGCGCATTTATACTTGGGTTTTACCTACTGGCTTGGTATTTAATTGAATCCGGCAGAGGGCTGAGAACTTAAACTAGGCTACACAAATATGCTGCCTTACTATATTGCACAGTAAGGCAGCATAGTAAATATAAACCGATTATCTATTTACTGCCTGCTTAATATGAATCAGTCTCTGACAGCAACAACTGATTCAATTTCTATCTGCAAATCCTGATGAATAAGATTTGATATTTCTACCAGAGAACACGCGGGTAAATTTCCTTCACAGAAGTTAAATAACAAAGGGCGGATAAGCGGAATCTGGTTGATATCCTTGACAAAGATCGTAAATTTAATGAGATCAGATTTGTGACATTTTTCTTGTTCAAGAATGGATGTTATTTGTTGGAGAATAGTAAGAGTCTGTGATTCAACACCATGCTGTTGCGACTCTGTACCCAGTGCGGTCAGCCCTGAAATATACAGCAAGCCTTGATGTTTTACCGCATGCACATAAGGGCCTTTCACTTGTGGGAGGCTGGAATAATTTATTCGAGTAACCATGAGAGACTCCTTATATAATATTAGCAGTGTAGAGTATTTGAATGTATACACTTCGTCTTTCAAGTTGCCTCTTTGTTGGCTGCGCTCGCTCACCCCAGTCACATAGTTATCTATGCTCCCGGGGATTCTCTCTCTTGCTGCCGCGATGCATCTTGAAATCCATTGTGTATAGTTAAATCGTATCGGTAGTAAAAACCTGAATAACTTCTGTCAAGTCGAGTGAGAAATAATACTTAGTGTGGTCATATTCAAAATGTTTTTTTAACGCTTCAGGGCTAGTGAATTTTTCCCACATGATAAATGTGTTTGGGTTTTCGTTTGATTGGTGAATGAAGAATATTTCACACCCCGGTTCTAATAGTGTTTTTTCTTGTAAGGTTTTTATTTCTCTGATAACGACATTAAGATCTGTATTTTCTTTAGCTCTAATTTCTGCTGTAACAAAATAACCATTTTTATACATGTATGACATCCTTATTTTGGGAAGTATACCGGTATACCTAAATTGAATCATTATTTCAAATGATTTTTACATTTCAATAATATACCTATGTTACTTTTTTAGTTGGATAATATATTCTTTAATTTCTCAATTGCAGCTAATGGATTATCTAAGTTGATAAAATAAGATGACTGCCATTTTTGGGTTTGAATTGCCTGTTTAGAATTGGGAAAATCCCAGGAAGGGTATACTCGAATAGCTCTTTTACCCTCTTTCGGTGCAGAAGAAAATACACCTTTCCTGATCAGAACATCTGAATCAAACAGAAAAATACCTTTTTTATCTTCTGTGAAAGTGGCTATCAGGCAAAAATTAATATTATCTCGGGCATCTAATGGCATTATTTCTGCGTTAGGGGAAGGCCTTTTCCATAATGTAACAAATTGCCCTATTTTACGTGGAGTAATTTTAGCCTGACGAAAAAGGATTAATTTTCCATTCAGCATGAATCGCATTGCTTCATAATCACGGCTTTCATTTTCTTTGCTGGGCGGGGTATTCAGGCGGAAACCAGCAGGGAGCAATAATTGGCTGTATATTTCCTGAAAGCTATCTGGAACATTATTTTTATCGAAATCAGATGATGACAAGATAGTATTCCTTTATTGATTTTGAGGTTATACACTTCGTCTTTCAAGTTGCCTCTTTGTTGGCTACGCTCACTCACCCCAGTCACCGTTTTTATAAACATACGGTCATCTATGCTCCCGGGGATGCGTTCCCTTGCCGCCGCGACGCATCTTGAAATCCATTGTGTATAGCTGAGTATACTTCAAAAAAGAATCGCTCCCAGTCTTTCGATCAGGGAGCGATATCTATACCCTTCGTCTTTCAAGCTGCCTCTTTGTTGGCTGCGCTCGCTCACCCCAGTCACATAGTTATCTATGCTCCTGGGGGTTTACTCCCTTGCCGCCGCGATGCAACTCGAAATCCATTGGGTATATCGGATGTATATGTTGAAAATAAAATCAGTTCAGATACAGCGTCAGCGCCAGACCCGGTTTCATATCTTTGAGCTTGATGCCCTTATTCCAGTTCATCAGATCATTAAGATTTACACCATGCCGTTTAGCAATGCTGGTAAAAGAATCCCCTTTGCGAACCTGATATTTAATCGGTTCACTGATATTCACCTTCAGAACCTGCCCGATTTTGAGCCTGTCAGCGGTCTTCAGACCGTTCAGTTTCTGTAGTTGATAGTGAGATGTCTTAAATCGCTTTGCAATCGCAGATAAGGTATCACCTGAACGAACGGTGTAATGGCTTTGTTGATGTAACTGACGAAGATTTTTCGCAACGGACAGCCTAATCTCTTTCAAAACACTCTTATCTGCCAGTGAGTGTTTAAACTGACCAGCATTCTCCTTTGGCAACATAATGTAATGCGGCCCATGAGGAGAGGTCATGCCCTGCTTATAGCCGGGGTTATAAGCTTTCATGGAGGTCAGGGAAAGCCCCGACAACTCAGCAGCCTGTGATAGCGTGATTTGCTGCCCTACCTCAACTTTGGCAAGTGCCTGCTGAATATTGGGTTTCGGTAATGTAAAGCCATATTTTTCGTTTTGACGAATGACATTACTGAGTGCCAGTATCTTAGGAACATAATGCATCGTTTCACGTGGCAAATCTAATGACCAAAAATCTGTTGGTTTCCCCTTAGACTGATTTTCTCTGATTGCCCGTGCAACGCGGCCTTCACCACTGTTATAAGCAGCTATAGTCAGTAACCAATCTCCGTTAAAACGTACATTCAAACGCTCAAGCATATTCAGGGCAGCAGTTGTGGATGCCGCAACATCACGACGTGCATCGTACCATTTATCCTGCGTCAGACCATAATGCCGGCCTGTACTGGGGATAATCTGCCATAAGCCAACCGCGTTGGCGTAAGATGTCGCATGAGGATTAAAAGCACTCTCCACTATGGGAAGCAAGGCCACTTCCATAGGTATATTTCGCTGATCAATTTGCTCAACGATCCAATACATATATGGTTCCGAGCGTAACGCCACATTTTGGAGATAACTCTTGTGTTTCAGGTAATAATTCTGCTGTTCACGCACCCTGTTATTATCAGGAATTTCCATCTTCAACTCATCACGGATATGTCCCCACAAATCTTGTTGAGCTGTCGGACTCTCCTTCCAGTTTGCAGTTTCCTCTGGTACTGCAATACCGTTTGTTTTCTGATTCGTCGAAGACATCTTCTGTGTATGCTGCTGGGAAGGGGACTTTGGTTGTAGCCCCGACTGACACCCGGCAAGCAAGACAGATGCGAATAGGATCGCTTTTGTCTTCATATTCTGCTTTGATGTTTGCCTAAAAGGTGAGCAATCATACTGACCTATTACGCAGAAGACAACCCGAAAAAGTCAAAATCGATCTTTATAGGCCCTTAATTGCTGAAAAACAGAAGAAAGTGGTATTGAATTAGGTTTAATACCGATATTTTTTTGTAAATCAATATCGTGACAATTTAGAAAAACGTTAATTTTTTTCTCTATTTTCAATGTGGTAGGGACGGTTGCCTGTTCTTTTTCACGTAACTCGATAATTTTCTTATGATAATCGTTAATAGCCTGATTTTCAGGTAATACAGCCAGCGCAAATTTCATATTCGCCGCAGTATATTCATGGGCGCAACAGATCAACGTTTCATCAGGCAGCGAGGCAATTTTCTCAAGGGAAGAAAACATCTGTTCAGCGGTACCTTCGAAGAGCCTGCCACAACCTGCCGAAAACAAGGTATCCCCACAAAATAGATAAGGGGCCTGATAGAAAGCAATATGTCCAAGGGTATGACCCGGTAGGGCAATAACCTGAAAAGAAAAATTACCTGTCACAATAAGATCATTTTCATGAACAACGTGAGTTGCCCCTTTACTTTGAGTCTCTTCCGGGCCATATACAGGTAATGTTGGATATTGCTGAAGTAGCGCAGCAACACCGCCAACGTGATCGTGGTGATGGTGTGTCAACAGGATAGCAATGGGAATAAGTTGGTTAGCTGCTAAAGTATCCATAACAGGTTGTGATTCAGCGGGATCGATAATGACACAATGCTTGTTCTCGTCACAAAGTAACCAAATGTAGTTATCTGAAAGGGCTGGGAGCCTGATAAGCTTCATGATATGCCTCGTTTAGCAATCGATTTTATTCTTAATGGGTTTCAGGATGCATCGTGGAGGCAAGTGAGCGCCACCAACAAAGAGGCAACTTGAAAGACGGAGAGTATAGTAGGTTGGAAGGAAGATGACATGCAATCAGCACGTGCAATCAAACAAATAACCCTGCCTGCTTCCTGGGCTGAATTACCATGGGGTGAGTATTACCGTGTCGCTTTGGAACATCAATTGGAACCGTGGTGGCCAAAAATTTTTGGTTTTCATTTAGTGAAAATCGGTAATTTAAGTGTAGAAATTGACAGCCGCTCGTGCTTAATCAGCCATCAGGTTAATGTGGGACTGAAAGGTGAAAGCATGAATGTGATTGCCGATCCTCACTATCTCCCTTTTGAGGCTAAGTCCGTCGATGCCTGTTTACTGGCGCATATGCTGACTTATAGTGTTGATCCTCACTGGCTGCTCAGAGAAGTGGATAGGATCATGATTGATGATGGCTGGCTCATTATCTCTGGCTTTAACCCGATCAGTCTGTTGGGTTTGAGAAAACCTATTTCAGTTGTATGCCGCAAGCGGTTTTATCGAGCCCAAATGTTTTCCAGACTGCGCCAGTTGGATTGGCTTCGCCTGCTGAACTATGAAGTTCTTCATCATGCTAACTTCCATGTTTTACCGTGGAAGAGTGCCAATAATGCGCATGAACCTTCATCATCAATATTTGGCTGCCTGAATGTGATTATTGCCCGCAAGCGGACAATACCTCTGACTCTCAATCCCATGCGGGCAAGATTGTTGAAACCGAAATTCAGTAATGCACTGGGAGTAGTGAAAAATTCTCATCAGCGCGATTAGCTTTTGAAAGACGAAGTGCGTGGCTTTATTCAATATAGCCACTGTCGGTTTGGGTCGGGGAGTTAGCCGCTGCACGGGCGAGTTCATCACACAATTCGTTTTCACGATGACCGGTATGCCCCTTGACCCAATGCCATTCGATTTCGTGAGGAGAAATGGCTTTATCCAGCCGTTGCCACAGATCAACATTGATCACCGGGGATTTATCAGCTTTTTTCCAGCCCCGTTTTTTCCAGCTATGTATCCACTGGGTAATTCCCTGACGAACATATTGGCTGTCAGTGGTAAGAATGATTGAGCATGGCTCTTTAAGGGCTTCCAGCGCAGCAATAGCGGCCATTAGCTCCATCCGGTTATTGGTTGTACGGAAATAACCTTTATTTAAGGTTTTTTCCTTTTGTTTATAACGAAGTAAAACACCATATCCGCCGGGACCCGGATTACCGAGGCAGGAACCATCGGTGAAAATTTCTACCTGTTTATTCATATTTGGTAGACTCTTCCTATATCATCTTTATTCAAAACTCTAAGTCTGACACAAAAAAACACTATGAGCACTGCAATTACCCGTCAAATCGTCCTTGATACTGAAACAACCGGTATGAATAAACTGGGAGTTCACTACGAGGGGCATAACATCATTGAAGTCGGCGCGGTGGAAGTGATTAACCGTCGTCTGACAGGGCGTCATTTTCACATTTATATTAAGCCAGATCGTCTGGTTGATCCGGAAGCATTTGAAGTACATGGCATTAGCGATGAATTTTTGCAGGATAAACCCATATTTGCTGATATAGCCGATGAATTTATTGAATTTATCCGTGGCGCTGAGTTGATCATCCATAACGCAACGTTTGATATCGGTTTTATGGATTATGAATTCAGCAAACTTAATCGAGGGATTCCGCCAACTGCTGAATTTTGTACAATTACCGATAGCCTGACGATGGCAAGGAAGCTTTTCCCCGGTAAGCGTAATAACCTTGATGCGCTGTGTGATCGTTACCATATTGATAACGCCAAACGAACTCTCCACGGGGCATTACTCGATGCCGAGATTTTGGCTGATGTCTATCTGGCAATGACTGGTGGTCAGACATCGCTGGCTTTTTCGATGGAAGGGGAAGCATCCAATAATGCACAGGTTGCGGAAATTCAAAAAATTACCCGCCCACAGGCAGGGCTGAAAATAATTTACGCCTCTGATGAGGAATTGCTTCAACATGAATCACGTTTAGATTTAGTGGAGAAGAAAGGGGGAAGTTGTCTGTGGAGAACGAAACCTGAACAATTACACTGACGGGAACAGTGCTAAATGACAATAAATTTACCATTAAGGTGAAAAACTACGCAAGCAAGCTGTTTTATTACAAAAATCGATTGACGTATTGAACCGGGGCTCGTATTATCCACCCCGTTCTCAACCAGAACACCATAGCGGTGCGGTAGTTCAGTTGGTTAGAATACCGGCCTGTCACGCCGGGGGTCGCGGGTTCGAGTCCCGTCCGCACCGCCAGAATTTATAAGCCCTGAGTTTTAAACTCGGGGCTTTTTCATTTTTCTAATAGCCAAAAAATCTCAAATCATTTTATAGAAATAGGTTGTTCCTGAGAGTTCGCCATTCGAACTAATGGAATAATTTGGTATTTGTCCGACTTCAACAAAGCCACATTTTCGGTAAAGAGCAGAGGCGGGATCATTTGTGCGGGTATCCAGTACCAACAAACTACGTTGATGCTGCTTTGCCACACGTTCCAGTTCCTCCATTAACATATTGCCAATCCTACGTCGGCGATAGGCTGTATGTACCATGAGTTTTTCTACATCAGCTCGATGTTTCCCATTATTTTTTCTGCAAAGGCTAAGTTGTACCGAACCCGCGATTTTGTCACCTTCCATTGCCACTAATAGCAAGCGATGACCAGATACAACATCTGTTTCGACATCTTGCCAATATTGCGCCGCTTCATTCACTCCCAATGGTGAAATAAATCCGATAGATGCACCATTTTCAACACAATTATGCAGTAATTTAATGAGTTCATGACATTTAGTATTGATGGAGTTTAATAACTTGATATTTAATTTTGATATAGAAATGAATGTTAAATTAGAGTTTGGCATTTTAATAAAAATTAGTTTAAGAGTGAAAAGTATAATTTTTTATTATGGTGAAATCCTTCAATGATTCTACTTTTTGAAAGTATTTTATTC
>NZ_CAWQMW010000004.1:0-13600 GCF_963895965.1 Xenorhabdus sp. PB30.3
CATTACATATATGAGTAAAATAGTGAAACATCTAGATAATCTGCCTAAAATTATTATTTAATAAATGGTTACATTCTTATTTATATCTGATAAGATTGAAAAGAAAAACATTATTTAGGTGATTATAACGATATGAAATTTGTATCATTCAATATTAATGGACTGCGGGCGCGTCCTCACCAACTTGCTGCGATTGTTGAACAACATCAACCTGATGTTATCGGATTACAGGAAACAAAAGTTCATGATGAAATGTTTCCTTTAGAAGAAGTCAGTCAACTTGGCTATCATATCTTCTATCACGGTCAAAAATCTCATTATGGAGTTGCCCTACTGACTCGCCAACAGCCGATAGCTGTCAGGAAAGGTTTTCCAACTGACGATGATGATGCTCAACGCCGCATTATCATGGCAGATATCGAAACTCCTTCCGGCTTACTGACTGTGATTAACGGTTATTTTCCACAAGGTGAAAGCCGTACTCATGAGATAAAATTCCCTGCAAAAGCAAAATTTTATCAGGATCTGCAAAGCTATCTGGAAACAAATCAATCTCCTGGATCCAATATTCTCATTATGGGCGATATGAATATCAGCCCGACTGACCTAGATATTGGAATAGGAGAGAATAATCAGAAACGTTGGTTAAAAACCGGGAAATGTTCTTTCCTGCCTGAAGAAAGAGAATGGATGGAACGCCTAAAAAACTGGGGGCTGGTTGATACATTCCGGGCTCATCATCCGGAAATCAGTGACCAATTCTCGTGGTTTGATTACCGCTCAAAAGGGTTTAACGATAACCGTGGACTTCGCATTGACTTGCTGCTTGCAAGCCAGCCATTAGCAGAAAAATGCCTCTCTGCTGGTATTGATTATGATATCCGCGCCATGGAAAAACCTTCCGATCACGCACCAGTCTGGGCTGAATTTAAGATTTAAAATAAAATACAGCATCGTACAATTTCGGTGCTGTATTCTTCTCTCTTTATTTCTTAAATTATTCAGCTTTATTTGTCTGCTTGGTTTTAGCTTGCTTACCTTTACCTTTTTTTCCTTTCACAGGAGCAGGAGGCAGATCCCTGAAAGCTTTCAAATTTCTATACTGCTTTGCCTGCCAAATCAATTGTTGCAATGTTTCATGAAGAGGCGACATAAAATCCTGATAACGGAATTGCTTTTCACTGATTTGAGTTAGTTTGGATTCCCACTGTGCGGTCATATCAGGCAAGACAGCCATATCAGGTAAAACATGAATTAACGCACGACCTGCTGGTGTTGCATGAATATATCGTCCCTTTTTATACAGAAATTCCCGCTTGAACAATAATTCAATAATTCCGGCTCTTGTTGCTTCCGTTCCCAAACCATCTGTTGCCCGTAACACTTTTTTCAGCGCTTTATCCTGAACAAATCTGGCGATACCGGTCATAGCAGATAATAAAGTGGCATCGGTGAAATGACGTGGTGGCTGAGTCTGCCTTTCCACGACTTCTCCTTTCTCACATAACAGTTCATCACCTTTAGCAACAATCGGCAGTGGTGTGCCCTCATTTTCCTCATCACGTTCTTTGTTGCCCAATAAAGTTCGCCAGCCGGCTTCTGCCAAAAAGCGAGCCTTGGCAATGAACTTTCCACCAGCAATATCCAGTTCAATTGTGCATTTCCGGAATATAGCATCCGGGAAAAACTGCATCAGATACTGTCTGGCTACCAATCCATAAATATGCTGCTCATTTTCTGTCAACTTAACCTGACTGCTTCGCGCTGTAGGAATAATTGCATGATGTGCATCAACTTTTTTATCATCCCAGCAACGATTCTTTTTTTCCGTATCAAGCGCATCCTGAGGCAACAAATGGCTGGCATGTACCGAAATAGCGTTTAAAACAGCCTGACGACCCGCAAAATGTTCTTCTGGTAGGTAACGACAATCTGAACGCGGGTATGTAATCAATTTATGGGTTTCATACAGCCGCTGACAAATATCCAGAACATCCTGAGCACTCAGGCCAAAACGTCTGGCTGCTTCGATCTGTAATGAAGAAAGAGAAAATGGCAAAGGCGCTGTTTCTGATTCCCGTTTATCCTGATAGGCAGAAACATAGGCAGGCTGCCCCATAATGCGCATTACTACATGTTCTGCTAAAGGCCGGTGAATAACTCGCCCTTCTTCATCCTGAAAATCAATACAGGATTCACTGGGCTGCCATACAGCGGTGAACCGCTCTTCTTTCGGGGTAATAATATGAGCTTTAACCTCAAAGAAATCCTTTGGTACAAAATGTTCTATTTCTTCATCACGGCGAACAACCAAGCCCAATACTGGAGTCTGCACTCGACCAACCGATAGAACCCCTTGATAACCAGCATTCCGACCTAATAATGTATAAGCTCGGGTCATATTGATCCCATAAAGCCAATCAGCTCTTGCTCTGGCTAAAGCTGAAACACACAGGGGAATAAATTCCCGGTTACTCCTCAGACGATCAACGGCTTTAAGTACTGCCTGAGGATTTAAATCGTTGATCAGACAACGTTGGACATTCTGCTTTTTATTGTCTTCCAGCTGCAAAAAATCCAGCACTTCATCCACCAGCAACTGCCCTTCGCGATCCGGGTCTCCGGCATGAACAACTTCATCAGCCCTTGCCAAAAGAGATTTAATCGTATTGAGCTGTTTAGCAACCGCTTCTCGTGGTTTTAACTGCCATTTTTCAGGAATAATTGGCAAATCAGCCAAGACCCAACGTGCATAACGGCTATCGTATACATCTGGCTCAGCTTGTTCTAACAAATGACCTACACACCAGGTAACAACCTGACTATCACCACACTCAATAAACCCATCTCCCCGACGATGAGGTTTCGGTAAAATATCGGCAATAGCACGTGCGAGGCTAGGTTTTTCAGCAATAAAAAGACGCATGGAATTTGTAACAACTTCAATCAATGCCCTGTCTGAGTGTGGTTAATTCAGTTCACCTAGGCAATAAATTAATGGGATAAGCTGATGTAGTGGTGTTTATCCTACCCACCACATCAGGTAATGATATATCTATTAACTCTAACAGTAATTTTTAAAAATAACTGACAAAATCAGTTAAATCTGGTGAAGAGACTTTCATTGGTGATTTAAGCTCTGGTGTACCCAGATAGAGGAACCCAACAATTTTGTCGTGCTCTTCACACCCCAGTCCGGCTCTGACTGTTGAGTCTTCTGTCCAAGAACCAGAACGCCATATTCCACCAAATCCTTGAGCCACGGCTGCCATTTGCATAGCATGTACTGCACAGCCTGCTGCTACAACCTGTTCCCATTCTGGCACTTTTACATGCTCAATTACTTTAGCAATAACAGTAATAATCATCGGTGCACGATAAGGGGCATTTTTTGCTTTTTCTGCCACATCTTCACCCATTTCACCATTAATTGCTGCCTGTTCTAGCAATTTGCTGAATTTATCAATTCCTTCCCCTTGCATGACAATAAAATGCCAGGGACGCAATGCTCCATGGTCTGGGGCTCTCATCCCAGCGGCAAGGATATTCTGCAATTCATCCCCCGCAGGAACCGGAGTAGTTAAACGTGAAACAGAACGACGATTCAATAAGAGTTCCAAAGCTTTCATATGTTTCCTCCTGAATAAGATAATCTATCACGACCGAACATTCTCTGTTTATTCGTTACCGAATGAAAGTGTAAATATTATTTTTTCAGTCATTTTCGTGATTTCTGGCTGACATTTATCAGTTAGCTGATTAGGATAATCTTATTTGATCTCATCATCGGAGATAGTATGCATACTTTATGGAGGCTTATAGCAGGGCTACTTAAATGGAGTTGGAAACTGCTAAACTTCGCTCGCCAATTTATTTCCAATCTATTGTTTATTGTATTAATTGTATTGGTTGCCACTGGCGTTCTTATTTATAAAGAACAGTTCCCGGCAGATGATAGTGATTATGGTGGAGCATTATACGTCAATTTATCTGGTACTATCGTTGATCGGGTATCTGCCCGCAATCCGCTGGATCAATTAGGCTGGGATCTTGTCTATCCTTCCAGCACTCGTACTCAACAAACTTCGCTATTTGATATTGTTGATAGTATTCGACGGGCAAAAAATGACACCAAAATTACCGGTATGGTGTTGAAACTGGATGATTTTGCAGGAGCTGATCAGGCATCAATGCTTTATATCGGCAAAGTCATCAACGAATTTAAAAGCTCAGGTAAATCCGTTACAGCTATCGGGCAGAGCTACAGCCAGCCACAATACTATTTAGCCAGCTATGCTGACAAAATACTCCTTACCCCTCAAGGCAGTGTCTCACTTAAAGGTTATTCAAATAATCATTTGTTCTATAAATCATTATTAGAAAACCTGAAAATTTCTACCCATATTTTCCGTGTCGGTACATACAAATCAGCCGTAGAGCCAATGATGCGGAATGATATGTCGGATGCTGCCCGTGCAGCGGATTCCCTCTGGCTGAATGAACTTTGGAATAATTACCGACAGGATATTGCCACCAATAGAAAAATCCCAATCAGTCAGGTACTTCCTGAACCTTCAGTATTTATTGAAAAACTCCGTAAAGCAGGTGGGAACAGTGCTCTCTATGCTCTCCAGAATGGTCTGGTAGATAGAATCGCGCCTCTGAACGTCATTGAACAAAAGCTGGAAAAGAAATTCGGCTGGGATAAGAAAAACCAGCATTTCAACTACATCACTATCAGTGATTATATTGCTAAAAAACCCATCGGAGATGCTTATCAGAACGATGGTAATATTGCAGTGATTGTAGTTGAAGGGGAAATCATGGATGGCAAACAATCCGGCAGTATAGCTGGCAGTGATACCATCGCAGAACAACTACGCGAAGCTCGCCTGAACCCTAATATTAAAGCCATTATCTTGCGAGTAAACAGCCCCGGCGGCAGTATCAGCGCATCTGAACTTATCCGCAGTGAGCTGGTGGCTATTCGGGAAGGTACTGATGTAAATGGTAAAAAGATCAATCAAAAGCCGATTGTTGTTTCCATGGGAGGGCTTGCTGCATCAGGCGGTTACTGGGTTTCCACACCGGCTAACTATATTATCGCCTCCCCGAATACCTTAACTGGCTCAATTGGTGTTTTCGGTACTATCACTACTTTTGAAAAAAGTCTTGATTATCTTGGCGTAAATACAGATGGTGTTTCAACTTATCCACTGGCTGATATTTCTACAACAAAAGGGATAAATCCTCTGTTTTCTGAAGTCATACAAATGTCGATTGAAAACGGCTATAGCCAGTTTATCGGGCTGGTAGCAGATTCTCGCCACAAAACAACCGCTGAAATTGAAAAAATCGCTGAAGGCCGTGTCTGGAGTGGTAGTGATGCTAAAAAGAATGGTCTGGTTGATCAGTTAGGCGATTTCGATGACGCCGTTAAGAAAGCCGCTGAACTGGCAGGCCTTAAAACCGCAGCGTTAAGCTGGATGCAGCCTGAACTTTCATTTACTGAAAAACTGATGCTGGGATTTTCTTCATCAGCACAGGCAATTATGCCAAATACTTTACAGTCAATGTTGCCAGCTCCATTTGCTCAGGCAGCACAGGATATGAAAAAGCAGGCGGTATTTTATAGCCGCATGAATGATCCACAAAATATTTATGCTTATTGCCTGAACTGTAGCGATATCCGCTAAGAATTCATCACCATAACGTGATAATCACAATTAAATATAAAGCCTGATTAATATATACCAATATCAGGCTTTTTTTATTCCTCATACTCCCTATAATCGGCAGAGAATTTTATTAAAGTACTGTTATTGGGTTACGACCATGCAGAAGAAATCTATCTATGTTGTTTATACGGGTGGAACAATTGGGATGCAGCATTCCCCCAATGGTTATATTCCCGTTTCCGGTCATTTACAGCGGCAGCTGACAAAAATGCCCGAGTTTCACCGCCCAGAAATGCCAACATTCACTATCCGTGAGCATCATCCCCTTATTGATTCTTCTGATATGAGTCCAGATGATTGGGGAATTATTGCCAGTGATATTTATCAGAATTACCATGATTACGATGGGTTTGTGATCCTGCATGGTACAGATACCATGGCTTTTACCTCTTCAGCCCTCTCTTTCATGTTTGAAAATCTTAACAAGCCAGTTATCGTGACAGGGTCACAGATTCCGTTGGAAGCACTGCGTTCAGATGGTCAGACAAATTTGCTCAATGCCCTGTATCTGGCAGCCAACTATCCCGTCAATGAAGTCAGCCTGTTTTTCAACAACAAATTGTATCGAGGGAACAGAACTGTCAAAGCCCATGCTGACGGTTTTGATGCCTTCTCTTCTCCTAATTACCCTCCGCTTATCGAAGCCGGTATCAATATCCGGACATTTAATACCGCTCCACTACCCGTTGGGCATGGCGATTTTGTTGTACATCAAATCAGCTCACAGCCAATTGGCGTAGTCACTATCTATCCGGGGCTGTCCAGCCAAGTAGTTGAAAATATCCTGATGCAGCCTGTCAAGGCATTGATTTTGCGTTCTTATGGTGTCGGCAATGCTCCTCAACGCCCTGATTTATTAAGAATCTTAAAAGAAGCGACTGAAAGAGGAATCATTGTAATCAACTTAACACAATGTATTTCCGGAAGGGTCAATATGGAAGGTTATGCTAACGGTCATGCACTGACTGCATCAGGTGTGATCAGCGGCTACGATATGACATTTGAAGCAACCCTGACAAAACTTCACTACCTGTTAAGCCAGAACTATGAAACCGAAGAAATTCGCTCTCTGATGCAACAAAATCTACGCGGAGAATTGAGTTACTCCGACAAATAATAAGCATATTCAAAATATTAACGGGCCGACTATAAGACGAAAGTATGAATTGAGGAATAGAATGAAAACCGCACTATTACTTATCGATCTACAAAATGACTTCTGTACAGGTGGCACACTGGCGGTAAAAGAGAGCGAAGAAGTTATCACCGTAGCAAATGAAGCTATTCAATTGTGTCAGCAGTACAATATCAGCATCATTGCAAGTCAGGACTGGCATCCGTCTAATCATATGAGCTTTGCAGTGAATTCAGGCCAACCAGTTGGTGAGTTAGGCGTACTGAACGGTATCCCTCAAATATGGTGGCCTGTACATTGTGTACAGGGGCAATCTGGCGCAGATTTTCATCCAGCCTTAAACCAAGCTGCTATAGGGGAGATTTTCCGTAAAGGTGAAAATCCACAGATAGACAGTTACAGCGCATTTTTCGATAACGACCGTAAAAATGCAACCCGATTACATGGCTGGCTATCAGAGCAGCATATCAATCGCCTGCTTATTCTTGGTATCGCTACCGATTACTGCGTAAAATTTACCGTATTAGATGCCTTAGAACACGGGTATGAAACTTACGTCATTACAGAAGGCTGCCGGGGGGTTAATATTCACGCGGATGACAGCCAGCAGGCAATTGAGGAAATGGCGGCTAAAGGTGCCAAATTTACTTCATTGAAAGAGATAGCTACCCTTTTTTAATATACGTGCATAAAAATATTTTTAACCCGTTGACCACTATAACTACATATCAGAAATCAGATTAGCCTCGTTCTTTATGCTCAATCAATAGGGGAGAACGAGGCTACCGATTTAATTTACTGATTCATTCTTCTGATTGCGGCTTCAACCTGGCAACCATCTCTGACTGAAACATCGCCTTCAGTTCTTGTTTACTTTTTACGGCAATTTGGCCATCGGTGCCAATCGTCATATGTTCCGGATCATGATTATGTCTGGCTTGCCAAAGCATGACCATTTGCAGGCTATGCTCTTTTTGCTCTGGAGTTAATGCAACACCATCCTGCCATTTCCCTAATTCAACGGCCTGAACCAGTCGCTGGTAAATCTCGGGTGTCATGGCAGAAAGTAAATCATCTACATTCATCGGTATTTCCTTAAGGCTATTATTTCCTTAAAACTATCATACTAGCATCACTAGCTGAATCGATTCTATATCACTTACCAATTCGCATCATATTTGGTCAAAAAGTGTCACCACTCATCATATTAACCGGCAGTTTCTTCTCCTGAATCTTCATCAATGAAGCGCAATGCAGCCGAATTAATACAAAAACGCTCTCCTGTAGGTTTAGGGCCATCAGGAAAAACATGCCCCAAATGTGCCTGACAATGGCTGCA
Organism: Xenorhabdus sp. PB30.3; assembly: GCF_963895965.1. Classification (NCBI taxonomy): domain Bacteria; kingdom Pseudomonadati; phylum Pseudomonadota; class Gammaproteobacteria; order Enterobacterales; family Morganellaceae; genus Xenorhabdus; species Xenorhabdus sp. PB30.3. Next base: position 8,213 of record NZ_CAWQMW010000004.1, read on the forward strand.
ACGCACCTCGATCCGATGCATACCACAAGAATAATCATCAATGTAATTAATGGATTTATCATTAATCGGCTGATAAAAACTTGGCCACCCACACCCGGAATCAAATTTTGTGTCGGAAACAAAAAGTGGCTGAGAGCAGCACAGGCAATGATAAATACCACTTTTTTTGTTGTGCAACAGCTTTCCTGAAAATGGCGGCTCTGTACCTGCTTCTTGCGTCACATAACGCTGCATTTCACTGAGCTGCTCAAGAGGAGAAGAGATATCTTTAGCCATAGTAACCACCTTTTAAGGCCAGTATTTTCAACAAAAGGTACCGAAAACAACAAAAAGCAAATATTAAACTGTTAAATCGCATTTTAACCCATTCAACATGATGATTTACTTTACTAATTGTGATAAATCTCACATATCTCATTAATGGTAACTTTAAATATCTCCTTATACCCCGATAATGGTGAGCGTAAAGATTGTTACAGTTGTATAACGGATATCCAGATAGTGGTTTTTAAATTGATCTTTTTCAATTGTTGACACGATTCCGCTTGACGACTGGCAAGATTTTGGTAACTTTAGAAACAACTTTTAATTCACTAAAAAATAGCTGGTGGAATACTATGACTATCAAAGTAGGTATTAACGGTTTTGGTCGTATTGGCCGTATTGTTTTCCGTGCTGCACAAGAGCGTTCTGACATTGAAATCGTTGCAATCAATGACCTGTTAGATGCAGATTACATGGCTTACATGCTGAAATACGATTCAACCCATGGCCGCTTCAAAGGTACAGTTGAAGTTAAAGACGGTCATCTGGTTGTTAACGGCAAAACCATCCGCGTTACATCTGAAAGAGACCCAGCTAACCTGAAATGGAACGAGGTAGGTGTTGATGTTGTTGCTGAAGCAACCGGCATTTTCCTGACTGACGAAACTGCGCGTAAACACATCGCTGCCGGCGCGAAAAAAGTTGTCCTGACTGGTCCTTCAAAAGACGATACCCCAATGTTCGTTATGGGTGTTAACCACAGCGCTTACGCAGGTCAGGACATCGTTTCCAACGCATCCTGTACAACTAACTGCCTTGCTCCACTGGCTAAAGTTATCAACGATAAATTTGGCATCGTTGAAGGTTTGATGACAACTGTTCACGCAACAACAGCTACTCAGAAAACTGTTGACGGCCCTTCTGCAAAAGACTGGCGTGGTGGCCGTGGTGCGGCACAAAACATCATTCCATCTTCTACCGGTGCTGCAAAAGCAGTAGGTAAAGTTATTCCTGAACTGAACGGCAAACTGACTGGTATGTCTTTCCGTGTACCTACTCCTAACGTTTCTGTTGTTGACCTGACTGCACGTCTGGAAAAACCAGCAACTTATAAAGAAATCTGTGAAGTAATCAAAGAAGCTGCTGAAGGCGAGTTGAAAGGCATTCTGGGTTACACCGAAGATGACGTTGTATCCACCGATTTCAACGGCGAAAAACTGACTTCTGTCTTCGACGCAAAAGCAGGTATCGCACTGAACGATAACTTTGTAAAACTGGTTTCTTGGTATGACAACGAAACAGGTTACTCAAACAAAGTTCTGGATCTGGTCGCACACATTTCTAAATAACTGAACTTATCTACCTTATAAATTTCAGGTTGCAGACAACAAAACCTCAACCTGAAAGATAACGGGTATAATCATTGTTCAATAAGCCACCTTTTACGGTGGCTTTTATTTTACCACTCTTTCACAATAGGCTATTCTTGCCTTCATTAACCATCAATACAAGTTTATATAAGGTCATGATGATGCTTGATAAAATTTTCTCTTTGCCAATTGTAAAGCAGATATCTCCTCATATCAGTCAACGGGATATTGATGGATTTCCATTAATTGTAATTACTCACCCTAAAGTCCGCAGCGCAATCAGTATTCAGGGCGCACACCTTATGGCATGGCAACCCAGTGGTGAAAAGCCAGTATTATGGTTAAGTAATAATACAAAATTCCGTGCAGGAACAGCCATCCGTGGTGGTATCCCTATCTGTTGGCCGTGGTTTGGGCCTCAGGACGCGCCGAATCATGGGTTCGCCCGAATTTTACCGTGGGAATTCAAAGGGCATCATGAACATGAAAATGGTGTCATTTTGATGTTCATACTACAAAACAGCGAGTATACCAAACAGTTATGGCCACATGAGTTTACACTTATTGCCCGTTTTAAATTAGGTGAAACCTGTGAAATAGAGCTGGAATCCTACGGAGATTATCAAACCACATGCGCTCTACACTCTTACTTTAATATCAGCAATATAGAGAAAATTCAGGTCAGTGGATTAGGACATCACTTTATCGATTCGATAACAAACAAAAAACAGCAATCGACTAGTGAAAAACTAACGTTTCAGGGGCGAACCGATCGTATTTATACCGAGCCAGAAGATTTCAGCCTAATTAGTGATAAACAATGGAAGCGTACCATCGAAATTCATCACTACCATCACAGTGATATCGTTTGCTGGAATCCCGGAGCAGAATTATCAGGCAGCATGCAAGATATGGAAAACGAAGGCTATAAAACTATGGTCTGTGTTGAAACTGCTCGTATCAGTAGTCCTTTGCATTCTAAAAACGGGAACCCCGGCAAGCTATCTGTCGTCCTTCGTTGCCGCCAGACAAGTTGAACATAACTGATTGGTCAGAATTAAAATGGGATGAACAGGCATTGATTCAAACTGCATGGAAGCGGTACGAAAAAATGCCTGATAAAATAATAAACCCTTATCATTAATCAACAACCACCGGAACACGTCTGGCTAAAGCGCACAACAGTTCATAACCTATCGTTCCAGCAAACTCTGCGACTTCATCCACGGGTAATTTTGCTCCCCATAGCTCAACAGAGCTACCGATTGTGGCTTCAGGGCATGGTGTCAGATCCACCGTCATCATATCCATTGATATCGCTCCCAACACACGGGTGCGAATACCATCAACAACAACAGGTGTTCCTGTTGATGCATGACGAGGATAGCCATCAGCATAACCGCATGCAACAGTACCCACTCGAGTTGGAGACTGTGTAGTATAGCGGCCGCCATAACCAATTTTTACCCCTTTAGCCAGTTCATGGACCGCAATAATTTCACTTTTCAGACTCATCGCAGGTCTCAACCCCGAACCTGCAATATCACGCCACTTCCCACTGGGCGATGCCCCGTATAGAATGATCCCCGGCCTGACCCAATCGCGATGTGTTTGCGGGTGCCATAGAATTGCACCAGAATTAGCTAAGCAATGTGAAAGATTATCCATTCTGAGCTCTTTAACCACTGTAAATTGCTCGCTAACGCCCATTTCATTATCGGAATTCGCAAAATGGGTCATTAAAGTGACTGATCTGATATTCTGTATCCCATTTGCCATTGATACTATCTGTGGATATTCATCGGGAGTGAAACCCAGACGGTTCATGCCACTGTTAAGTTTTAAATAGACATCTACAGGTTTATCGAATTCTGCCTCTTCTATTGCCTGAAGCTGCCAGCGACTATGGACTGTCGTTGTCAGACTATATTTATTGATTATCTGCAAATCTTCGGCTTTGAAGAAACCCTCTAACAACAGGATAGGCCCTTGCCACCCCTGCTCTCTCAAATAAATAGCTTCATTCATATCAAGCAGAGCAAAACCATCCGTCTGCGTGAGTGATTGCCATATTCTGTCCAACCCGTGCCCATATGCATTCGCTTTCACTACCGACCAAATTTTACTGTGACCAACCTTCTGACGGATCGTTGCCAGGTTATGGCGAAATGCATCAAGGTGGATCGTCGCCAAAATAGGACGTGGCATGCTGACCCCTTCTAATTTACTTTACGCAGTATGTAAGCGATGCTTCGCCCGAAGTACTTTGGTATTAAACCCATCGGTGTATCTGAATACAGAAAGATCATCCGCGGCAATATCAGGTTTTTTGCCTGAGATTAAGTCAGATAACAGCTTTCCTGAACCACAGGCCATCGTCCAGCCTAATGTGCCATGCCCGGTATTCAGATAAAGGTTAGCATATTTAGTCGGACCAACAATAGGTGTGCCATCCGGTGTCATCGGACGTAACCCAGCCCAGAATGAGGCTTCAGCAATATTACCACCGTCGTGGTAAAGATCATCAACGACCATTTTTAGTGTTTCACAACGGCTTTTTAGTACGTCCAAGTTAAAACCGACGACTTCTGCCATACCACCAACCCTGATACGATTATCGAAACGCGTAATAGCAATTTTATAAGTTTCATCCAGGATCGTTGAAGTCGGTGAACGAGTTTCATCCATAACCGGCATTGTCAGCGAATAGCCTTTCATAGGGTAAACCGGGATTGTGACAAGACCTCTCAATAATTCGGTGGAATAAGCCCCCATCGCTATCACATACTGATCAGCGGTTATAACACCATCATCACACTGAATACCGCTAACCTTATCGCCATCCATCAGAATTTGTTTAACCTGCTTGTTAAATATAAATCTGACACCTGCTTTTTCTGCCATTTTGGCTAATTCTTTGGTAAAAATCTGGCAATCACCGGTTTCATCATTGGGAAGTTGCAATCCCCCCGTCAATTTATGGGAAGAGTGGACAAGAGCCGGCTCTACTGACGCTAATTGTTCTGCCGTCAATAATCGATAGGGAACGCCCTCTTGCTCCAGTACCGCAATATCCTTGGCTGCACTATCAAACTGCTTAGCAGTTCTGAACAGTTGTAATGTTCCCCCAAGACGCTCCTCATACTGAATACCTGTATCCGCTCTCAACTGCTTAATACAGTCACGACTATATTCAGCCAGACGCACCATTCTGCTTTTATTCATCGCATAATGGTCAGCATCGCAATTGCGCAGCATTTGCCACATCCAGCGCAACTGAAATAATGAACCATCAGGGCGAATGGCTAGCGGAGCATGGCGCTGGAACAGCCATTTAAACGCTTTTAACGGAATACCAGGAGCACCCCAGGGAGTTGAATACCCGGGTGAAATTTGCCCGGCATTACCTGCACTCGTTTCTTCGGCAGCACTCTGCTGACGATCCACGACGATCACTTCATGACCTTCCTGAGCCAGATACCAGGCGCTGGTGACGCCAATAACACCACTGCCTAAAATAAGGACTTTCATTCTGCCACCTGCTGATAAGAAATATACGAAGACAAGCATAATATGCTAAATAGAAAAATCCAACCCAGAATAATAGACCATGAGATGATTAATTGAATTTTAGGATTTAAATCACAATTTCATTACAAAACCCTGATAAAAAACTTTCTTATTATCAGGTGATAAATAAAAAAATAATCAAAAATACAATTAGATAGCAAAGGATTAAATGCTATTAATTGAT
>NZ_CAWQMW010000005.1:0-13587 GCF_963895965.1 Xenorhabdus sp. PB30.3
GCCATAACTCAGTCCTTCCTTTTTGTGTTTTTTTGGTTTTGCGATTAAAAAGTTCGCAAAAATAGGACTGAGTTTCTTTGATTCGCCTACCATTTTGAAAAGCTATTTAGCTCGTTCCCGTTTTTAGGCGTACCTCTCCCTGATGTAAGATCAAAAGACAGCATGCATTCAACCGGCGTTACTTTGGACACTAATTCCCAATCACAAGCCATCAAATCTCCCGGCGTGGGTTGCCAATTTGATGAGCCATATTTATCGTGTTTATCAATATGAGAAGCACTGTCAGGGTTTTTAACCGTCAGAGCTATGTACTCGTCAGGCGTTTCCCATTCACTACGAGTCACTATCTTCCCCATATACACCTGAATGATTGCCCACGGTAGAGAACCTATAGGAGCCACCACATCATTACTTTTGTATTTACTGAGATCAAACGGACATTGTTTATCATCCAGCTTATTAACATCAGACATAAACACCTCACTTTATTATTTGTTAAAGGTCATTTCGTTCTTCTGTTAACTCACCGGAAACCTTACTTAGGTCAAATTTCAATCTCAATCGGATTACGACTATAGCAAGGCTTATAATTTGAAAGGTGATTTAGTGAGGTGTGTATTTGAAGTTTGGTTCCGAATACCCGTTATTGAACATAGAGTATTAATTGTTCCGTTATGGGAATTTACATATCTATTAATATCAAATAGTTATGATTCAGTTGTTCGGAATAACCAAATATGTGAAACTCGCATCAAATAACCATCGGTAAATATTATAAGGATTTAATATGTCACAATTAAAAAAATTACCACTCGGAGAAAAAACACCTCTAATACTCATCTTTGGCGGAATATTTTTATTCGCAGTATCAATTTTAAAGTGGATGACATCTGAAATTGAAGTGGACTGGCTATATAACTCAGTTGAAAGTTTACTAGCCATTTATCTTATCATTCTTGGGTTCAGGTTACGTAAAAAGTACCGAAGTAATAATGAGTAAGTTTGGACTAATCGGAATTAACGGATATTTGAGCTTGTAGCGATGGTTTGTAGATTGTAATTAAAATCCATCGAACTCATCGCACCATTCGAATTCATCTTGCATAAGGGTGATCTCTTTTTCGCTGAAAATCAGATTAACCAACTGATTTATATAGAATGAAGGGGTGTTCTCTAATCCCGATCAGTATGTTGACCGAAACGCCTAAAATCACACTTAACATATTGATTTAAATACAATATATTCGTTGATCGATTCGTTATAACCATTTGAATTTATTCCGTTATAAGAGCTTTTTTATTGAGGATTTAATAATCTTCTTAAACCCTCTGAGGTATTAATTTTCATCAGTTGTGAGACAATTTTTATTAATTCCCCGTCTGTCATTTTATGTCATCCTGCCAACAAACATTACCTATCAAATATTAGTCAAGCCGTACTTTTCTGTATTGATGAACCAATTTATTGATGTTCACCGGCGGAGAAGTCTCCCACCGCCTTCATGTTATTTAGCAATGTGTATTGTTGATTAGATGAGGGAATGAATATGCAAGATAAGAAGCCTGATGTACCTGTCTCAGATGATAGTAATCTCGTAATCGTTACAACACCGGAATATGTCAAAGATTCAATCAAAGAAGCCATTGCAGAACATGCTGCGAGCCGTAATCACCCAGATGCCACACTGCAAGATAAAGGATTTGTTGTCCTGAGTAATGATGTTAGCGATAGTGAGACAATGGCTGCAACACCAAAAGCAGTTAAGGCAGCATATGATTTGGCAGACAAAACAGATAAACATGCTATAGGTATTGGTCAGAAATGGACAGATGTTACTTCCAGTAGAATTAATGGCGTGTGGTATACCAATGATACTGATAAGCCGATAGTTGTTTATGTTGAGAGCGGCAGTACTAATATTGAAAATAGTCCCACACAGGAAGCATTTAGCATGGGCGGGGAGGTTGATCACTTGCGTGTAGGGTATTTTTGGGCACCATATGGAGGGTGTGATCGAATACACTCATTTAATTTTATTGTTCCCCCGGGCAGCAATTATATTGTGAAAGCCGGGTGGGGAAATGTTTCGAAAAAAGAAGGTGCTATTGCTTGTTGGAGGGAACTGAGGTGATGATGAATGCTAAACAGAGTCACCCGCCCCCGCAACCTAGCCTTCAATTACATCGTCAGAGCCGCTTAATTCTGAATTAACAAAAACAATAGAGGTATAATATGAGTATCTCGGTTAATGAAATCCAGAACGGCACAGAAAATAATTTTTACATTGGTGTCGTGGCCTATACAGTTTACGACAAACACTATATGTTCGGGCAAACTAAAACCCAAGATAATTGGCATTATATTCAAGAAGTATTGCCAGATGGGAGACTAGGCGAACAAACTGAACATAGTAGCTGGTCACATTATTATGACTTTATTACTGTGCTGGATGATGATAGTAAGAAAATTCTCTGCTGTACCAGTTCTCAGGATAACGTCATTAAGCTGGTAGAATTAACATATGATGGGAAAACAAAACCATTATTTGAAGAGAGTTATCAACAAGATGATTTTGAAACTCTCACTCTTTATATGCGTCATGGGAAACTTTTCGCTTTTTGCCAGCACAGAACCACTAAAGAATGGAAAGTTTTAGAAATTGAATATTCACCTTAGTCATTGAATTGTGATTAACACCTAACCCGCAACTTCCTGCGGGTTAATCATACCCTTACTCCACCTGATCACTATCAGTCGCAACCTCTGCCGCCTTCTGCTTCACATTCCACACCGAATTCGCCGGCATCTGGACACGGACATCCAAGCGACAACCTTCGGGGATATCACACGGTTCACCGTCCTGATAGTACACCTTTTCTCCGTTAACAATGGCTTTTATCCGCTGGTTCTGAAAGCGTTCGGACGCTCGGCGTTAGAGTAATACATTGAGATAACACTAAATTTGATATTAAATCTTTATTTATCAAATTGATACGTATTCTTTGCAAGAATGACGGCAGTAATTGAGACAACATAAATTGGGGGTAGTTGTCTCAAAATTTAAATATTAATCGTTATAAAACAATGCGATAAGCATATCGAGACAACAGAGACAGCTGAGACAACATCGTTTGCTTAATTTATATATAAAGAAAAATGAGTTAGTGCTATTCATAGAAAAGAAATTCTAGCTTTAGCCGATTGATTTTTATAATAACGTAAATCACCAGACAAGGGAGGTTGAAATTAAGCTGTTCCCGTCAATCCCTATGCATTTAGTCTTAATGCTATAACCCTTTTATTTTATACAATTCTGTCAGAAAACCAGAATTCCGGCTCTGAGCAGGAATTGAGGAATATCAATCGGTTAAAAGGGCTTTGAAATCCCATTTATCGTAAGCTATTGATTTTATTAGTGCTGGGCATGGTGCGGTATTTATTTATAATCAATGAGTTACGTGTAATTCTGTTTGTAATCTATTGATTTTACTTATCTCCGGCAGAGAACCCGAGATTAAATAAATCAAGGTGTTAACCAACCATCACGGAAATCGTGATAGTTGCCGCAGATGGTCAAGATTTTGACCATCCCAAAGGGTGATATCCCATTTAAGGTATGGTGGAAATCACCATAACTTTTAGCAGAGCTAAGCGTAGGGTATAGAGGAAATCTCAATACCTTTTGCTTTTGTACATGCGGAATTTCCCCGTATGTAACTGACCCAATTATTTTGGGTTACCTGTCTCGTTGTTCGAACAAGAACTGCCCCTCTTTAAGAGGTTCAGTTTGTGCCGACGAAATTCGTCGATGCAAAATCCAATATCCGATAATCGGACTTTGGGTGTAACTGACAGTTAATCAGTCGCAAATGGTCTTGAGCGTAACCGATAGTTACTCACAATTTGAGCGTCAGCCTGGCTGACTCACAGAATTTGTACACCTCATTAAGAGGTGCGCAAACTTTGCGCGTATCATTTAGCGACGCGGTTAATTTGCAGTCATCATTTAGTGGAGCACAAAAAGCAACCACACCTCTTTAAGAGGGTAGCCTAGCAGGTGAAAAATAATTTTCAGTTGCTCGGGTGGTCAAACTGACCCCCTCGGAAAAATCAAAGAGTTAGCCAACTATGGTTACTGCTTTTCCTCAAAGTGAGGATGAACGGAAATATCAATGAGTTACCTAACTATGGTGAAGATCACCACAGTTGCTACTGGTTACTACTTCCGTGAGTGGTGGTACAGATACGGACAGTTATTTGGCGTTTTTTTCGTTAGAGCGTGATTTTCGAATAAATTTGCTAAACCTCCATTGTGGAAATCACAACTCAGGTGGGCTTGATCTTAAGCCGTCCAGTACAAGGTTACTTAATGTATAGCTAAATCAAAATAATTAGACATATTTTACATGCGTCATAAACAGTTCATCAATTGAACACCTTTCTCGTCTTCTTATCGCTTTGACTTCAGCCCATTTCGGTTCGATGGGGTTCAAATCCGGACTGTAAGGAGGTAACCATTCCAACAGGCAACCGTGGTCTGCTATCGCTTTTATTGTGTCATGCCGTTTATGGAAGGGGGCATTATCCATCACAATCACGGCTCCGCTTGGGAGCTTAGGCAGCAAATCTTGTGTCATCCAGGCATGAAAGACATCCGCATTAATGTTTCCAGAAAATAAGCTTAAGGTCACGAAGGTCTTTTTGAGGATCGCACCAATGACATTAATGCGATCTTTGGCCTGCCAATCGTGTGTGCCGAAGCAGCGTAACCCTTTCGCCGAATAACCGTGTGTGCGGGGCATAGACTGCGAAAAACCGCTTTCATCCAGATAAACAATCGGTTTCATCGCCTGTTCGTAGTGGCCGATGCGTTCGACAAACGCCTGACGAGCCTGAGCGTCAGCGTTGGGGTGTCTTAGCGTTTTTTTTGACTGTTATTTTCAGCCGTTTCAAGGCGTAATGGATAGCAGACTGCGCGACACCCAAGCGTTTTGCCCTTTCCCATTGATAGTCGTCGGGGTAATTTTTGACATCAGTGAGAAGCGCTTCATCACTGATTTTTGTGGGCGGCTTATTCCGTGTCACACAGGGTTCTATTTTATGACTCCACCGAAATAAGGTCCGCATAGAAACCTCAAAATGGGTACACGTTTGTTCGAAGGTCAACGAATGCTTGTCTTTATATGCCAATACTCTCTTTCGAAAATCCAGACTGTAGCCCATCTCACTTTATCCTTTGTCATATGAATCCAGCTATTATGTCATATTAATATGATTCTGCTATAACTCAGTGACTCCGTACGTATTACGTTCGAAGTGATTTAACTTATTGATTTTTTTCATGATTGAAAAACCAGTTCATCTATAGGCGGTGGAACATGGCACGAAGACAGAAGAAGAATGTATCCTCGATAGTCGCTATGGTTACGGGAAAGGCTTCTGACTGGCAGGGATATCAGTTAGCTGATTCCTCTATCGCTTAATAGCTATACTGCTGCCATATTTTCGGTATTATTCGTTATGCTCACATCATTCAGAATAACAATACGTAAGGCGAATACATGGACAACAAGATCATCGAAATACTCCAGTACGAATTAAAGAAAGGAACCGGCAGTCAGTTTCATGAAATTATGGTAAACGTCAGCGTTCCGTTACATCGCTCACAGGGAATTGATGTGGTGAGTTTCGGTAACTCTCAGCATGATCCAGATTGTTATTATCTTATCCGGGCATTTGAAAATATGGACGAACTGTCGGCTGTACAGGCCAGATTTTATAAAAGTGATGCATGGATAAACGGCCCCAGAACAGGAATTATTGAGAGAATTGATAAGAGTGTTAAAACGGTTATCGAAATGCCGACATCAGCTATTAACGCCTTGCGAACAGAGTAGCACCAGAATAAAGCTGATTCTTTACCATCTTAAAAAGCAGAGTTCAGCCAACCCAAAATTATTGGGTAGCCTCTCCACATAGATAGACTGAACTATCAGTTAACTGCCTTTGCAAAGCTTCCGACGAAATTCGGCGCAACCTCTTCACAAGGTTGGTACATTTAACGTACTGACCTCTCACTGCCGACGATATTCGTCGTTAGTTATTAGCTCAGGGTGCTCGGTTTATTGACTTTTTTTGACTGTAAAAGCATCAGAATACTACATAAAGTAACAAAATAATTTGGGGGTATAATTGGGGGTGTTATGTAAGTTTAGTTATAATTAATCGTTATATATTAATAAATTAAACTATTTGTTCTATGCCCTTCACCTCCACATAAACATCTCCCTCAGTCAATCAAAGTCTACTAATCCCATTAAAATCAAAGAATAGTTAAAAATCATACTCTATTATCGTCTACTGTTATCTATTGAAATGTATCCAAGTAGGGGATATGGTTTTTTTGTTTTCTGGTACCCACTAATAACTGAATTAAAATCTATATAATAAATTTTATTTGTATTAAAAATCCTCAATGCTAATGTCATTATCTAATCTCTCTTTTATTAAGATTAATTACAAATTGTGGCAAGATAATTTAAAAACATTGAGGATAATGAATGAAAACAATCGGTATGCTAGGGGGAATGAGCTGGGAATCGACGGTTAGCTATTACCAGGCAATTAATCGGAGAATCAAGGAGGAATTAAAAGGCCTCCATTCTGCCAAGATATGTTTGTTTAGTGTGGATTTCGATGAAATTGAAAAATTACAACGTTCTTCTCGCTGGAATGAAGCAGCTACGTTATTGAGTGCTGCGGCAAAATCTGTTGAAGCTGGTGGAGCTGATTTTTTAGTGATATGCACCAATACAATGCATAAGATTGCTGATGATATAGAAAAATCCATTTCTATTCCCATACTTCATATCGCAGATGCAACCGCAGAAGTATTGATTGGTGATAGCATCAAGAAAGTAGGTTTATTAGGAACGCGATTCACAATGGAAGAAGATTTCTATAAAGCAAGATTAACTAATAAATTTGATATTGAAGTCATTGTGCCAGACGACGAGCAGAGGGATTTAGTTCATCGTGTAATTTATGATGAGTTATGTGTTGGTGAAATTCGACCAAATTCACGGCAGAGTTATTTGAATATCATCCAAGATCTCTATTCCAAAGGTGCTGAAGCCATTATTTTAGGATGCACTGAAATTGGCTTACTTGTGAGCCAACTTGATACAAATATTCCATTGTATGATACGGCAGCTATACATGCTGAGAAAGCAGTTAAGATGGCATTGGAAAACTAAGTATTATCGATATCTTTAAAGGCCACGATTACGGCCTTTTAACAACCAGCACTAAGCTTCAAATATACACCTCACTGAATTACGCACTCGACTAACAGATAAACTTTATCATGCCCTGCACTATTTTAAGGCGTATTGATTCTGTTACAGGCTATTCAATTGAGACAAGGGCCTGACCTCGGTAATATTAACTGGCTAGTTAGCAATAGGATTAAATGACCTTAAAAAAGCTTACATCAATGAATAACTTATGTTTATACAAACAAACGACAATGAATTTATTGTTCTCCCAGGAAGAGCGTTAGCGTCAGAAGAAGAATTCCAGCAATTATTTAGGTTCATCAAAGAGCAGATCAATAACCACTCCAAATAAAAAGACCATCAACGCACAACTCTGAGTGATAAAATGTACTTGTGTTTGGATGAATCGAACATCATCAAGTCACTACAACAAGCAAGGATAATATTGATGTTTCTGCAATGGATTAAGCGGGTGCTTATTTGGATGATAAAGGATATTTTAAATGATATCAGGTGGATGGCGTCAGCAATGTTTGGATTATTCGCTCTCATTGGCTTGTTTGTTGCCCTCGAATTTAAATTAGCTCTGCTCTTTTTTATTCTTGCAGTAATTCCTTATTCGCCAGAAATCTGGCGGTTCCTGAAAGTCAGGATAAACAATAAAAATCGGCGTTAGTTGATTTCATAACTCTAATTTATTCAGAGAGCAACTGATGCTGAGTATTGATATATTTTGGCAAGCACAAGATTATTTATTCAAAGTTGAAATGTTTTCTCCGATTTCAAACCGGGAAAATCAGTTTTCTCTTTTAGCGAAAATATTTCACTGATTGATAGACCAAAGTGAGGGCCACAGTAGCAGGTAGGTACATTAAACACACTGAGCCAATTTTAACCAATCCTCTTAAAGAGGGTTGCCTCTGAGTTCATTCACACTGCCTCTGTTTTTAAACGAAAGAGTGACATAGTACTAGACCTGCCCCATTGGGGGCATGACCGAAAAAACATCTCTAGTACTCATCTTTGTCGGAATATTTTTATTCGCAGTATCAATTTTAAAGTGGATGACATCTGAAATAGAAGTGGACTGGCTATATAACTCAGTTGAAAGTTTACTAGCCATTTATTTTGGCACTCTTGGGTTCAGATTACGTAAAAAGTATCGAAGTAATAAAGAGTAAGTTTGAACTAACCGGAATTACCAGATAGATGTGAGCCTAATCATTTTCGATTGCAAGTTATTACAGATAGCCGTTGAGGAGAATATAAGATTTGATCGGAATTAACCTTCTGTATTCACAGAAGGTTGGTATCCATAAATCTAATCGCCGAGTTGCTTATCAGATAACCCTTTAAACTCAAAAGGTTTGCTATCAACATAATCTTTAGTGGCGTCACCTGAGAAAATCTTGCTTTGCCCTTCACCTAATTCCAGTTTCTTCACTTTACCGGTTTTGACTGAGAAGTCGATTTTCTTTAGATCTGTCCAGAAAATATTCGGTGTTAATGCAGACTCAAAGAAATAGAGTTGACGTTTATGATCAACCAATGTCCGCCAACGTGTTGATGAAATTTCAGGGGGATTCTCTGGCGTTTCTCCTAACCCGTAAGGAACCGAAACGTTACGAATAACACTGAACACACTAGCAACGGCTTTATTGGGTGTCGTTTGTTGTGGGATGGCATTAATGTAGAATTGAGCGCGAGCAAATCTGTCCGGAGAACGATTGGTGCCAGGAAGAGCCGCTGTGCCCGGAATTGTTGCCCAATATTTCTGCATTTCCAATTGTACTTCATACGTTGGTGAATTTGTCATTACCTGATATTCACGACCATGATGGATCACTTGTTTACCGTCGATATATTCAATAATTGCACTATCACCACTTGCATCTGATAATGATAAATGCAACGTCGCTAAACGGTCTTCGCCCTCCATTTTATCCGTCATCACTACGAAAGGCGTCTTTTCCAGTGATTCAACGGCTTCAGCTACTGTCGCGTAATTATCTAGCATATACTGCGCCCACAATGAAATTGATACTGCAGGCCGCTTATCATTTGGTTGTGGATATTTAGATTCAGCTAACCATAATAAGTTAGCCACAAGACCTTTTTCGTTAATACCATCTGTGGTTGAAATATCGAAGCCAGATGCAATCACACTACCATATTTAGATTTCCATTTAATAGAATTAGGGCCAGCAATACCATCCCTGCTCATACCTCGTGGAAATATCCATAAATTTGTTTTGATTTCGTGTTTCCAATCCATTGTTCTTGTTGTTATGGTTTGCTCATCTTTACCTAAATAAACTATACGAGTACACATATCGTCTCCTAAGATAAAAAATGAAAATAGATAGATTTCGTCACTTTATAGAGATTATTTTTCTTTATAAGGCTTATGCGTTATGCCAAATTTTGATTAGAGATAGGTAATTCTGTCATTGTATTTTTATGAATTTAAGAAGAATGACATAGAATGGCTGGCGGGACATTAACAAAATTTATTTGCTTGTGGTTGACTGATGAATCTTAGCTTTTAACAGGGATAATCTTCCCATTTTAATTTAATAAATTAATATTATTAATTTTATCCATTGAGAGGCGTTGGGTAACCCTTGATCTTATTTATCTCTGTCAGAGAAGCGGAATTTCGATTTTGAGGCAAAAAATTAATATGTTAGCCTCGCATATTAAAATCAGTTTTCCAGACAGGCGTCTTGTACTATGTGGATGAAAAACAACTTATGGGGCATTAAGTAAAATGAAGCTAATAATTTTTGACTGTGATGGTACTTTAGTCGACAGTGAACATTTGTGTAATTTGGCGCTGCACGAAGAGTTAAGATTACTAGGTTTAGAAAGTGATCCAACCTCTCTCCTAAAAAGCTATCGTGGAATGAAACTAGCGAAAATAATTGAGTCTCTTGAACAGCATTACTGCACTATTTTTCCAGAAGATTTTGAATCTAAATACCGTTGCAGGATGAATAGTATGCTTGCGACGAATTTAAAGCCTAATGAAGGGGTTGAAGAGTTACTAGAATCTCTCGATATTTCCTTCTGTGTAGCTTCATCAGCTCCAATGGAAAAAATATTGCTCTCATTGAAAGTCACAGGTCTACTAAATTACTTTAAAGAAAACATTTTCAGTTCCTATGACATAAATTCTTGGAAACCTGAGCCAGATATTTTCTTGCATGCAGCTCAAAGTATGAGTACTAACCCAGAAGATTGTCTTGTTGTAGAAGACAGTTACGTAGGTATAGAGGCAGCGTTTAATGCTAATATGAAGAGCGCTTACTATAATATTAATTCGGCCATGGAATCCAAATTCAATGCGATCCAGATTCGTAGTATGTCCGAAGTCTTAGATATAATTCAAGCACGTAAAAAGCCAGCCGCTAGATGACAAAGTGGCTGATATTTCAATATTTTTTACACCTTAATTTATTTTGAGTTTACAGGTTATATGCGCTTTAATTGATAAATTTGTAATAAGTTCTAATCATGTGAGCGGTCAGCTAATGGTGTAGAAAACTCCAATATCGGAAAAAATTCAGGTTGTTAGAACAGAGTCAATAAGCACAACATGCTATGTTTAAATCAGTCAGTATGTTAGATGTTATTTTAGTTGATATAAGAAATACCTCGATCCCTGCAAATTAAGCCATGTCAGCACCAAATTTCAAATATACATCTCACTGAATAATACACCATCTTCCAAATTATAAGCCTTGCTATAGTCGTAATCCGATTGAGATGAAAATTTGACCTCAGTAAGGTTTTTGGTGAGTTAACAACAGGAGTTTGTTAGGACGTAGTGAGAGTGAAAGGACGGCGGAAATACCGTCCTTGATTTTATTATAAACAATGCGAATGTCCCGCTTCTCCTGGATTCAACGCGTCGCATTGAGCTACACAGCGCTCATATGCTGCTGGGTCTAACATCTCAGATCTACAAAACCAAGCATAGGTCTGTACTGAAGTAAAAAGTGTCGTCCCTGCGACTAGGGAAAGAAGAAGATATTTTTTCATTTTACTATCCACCCATAACGTGATTATCAAGAAATGGATAAGCCTAATAACCTTATCTCCATCGAATAATAAATTAATAATCCTTAATAATTAGTTAACCTTTGAAACTAAAATCAATATTTTTTACCTATTTACTAAGTGGTTAAAGGAATACGAATGACTCATGCTCCTTAGGAAGACGAGGTGTTATCAGCAATATCCGCTGTAGGCAGATGAAGTGATATGACAGCCGGCGAGGTGTCCTGTATTGCCGTAATGATTTACGGGTTGTGACGCTGGATAAAAATTTTTCCTGCCAAATATTTTTTGGCTCAATTTTCTGAGTATAATCTATCCAGTTATCGGTCGTCACAAAATGGATATTAAAAGTGCAAATACCTTTTTCTTGATATGATTTTTACTAAACTTATACGATAAATTGTATTAGGAATTTTTGCATAGTTTATACTACTAATGAAATAGCTAGGTTAGTGATTAAGGATAGTAATAAAATTCTATTGCAGTCATAATTCAATTTGATATTGTAAAGAAAATACTCAATAAAAAATAATAGAGAAAAATATGGAACAACTTCTATATTGGGAAAAAGAAAATTATCAAGTATCAACAGATAAATCTTTGCTAGATGTTACAGCAATCCATCAGTTTCTTACCCGATCCCATTGGGCGAAAGGAATCGATATTGAAACTGTTCAGTGCTCAATTGAAAATAGTCTGACGTTCGGATTGTATGATGAGGAAAATCAAATAGGGTTTGCTAGATTTGTGACAGACTTTTCAACTTTTGGGTATTTATGTGATGTTTACGTATTGGAAGAATATCAAAAACAGCACCTGGGGAGCTGGCTAATGGAATGTTGCCAATCTCATCCTGTTATTCAGAAACTTCGACGAGTTATGTTGGTAACTTCATCTGCACATTGGTTATATGAAAAATTGGGTTATTCACCTGTTAATCGTGAAAATTTTGTTTGGCAAATATTTCGCCCGGATATTTATTTAAAGAATTAGTACCAGTTTTTACCGAAAATTGAATTTATTGGGGAATATATCAATATTTTCTGATGATAGAGTAAAAGCAGAGCATTGCTGAGAAAAGTGAACGCTGTCTTCCAGAGCCATTCCTGCCAGCCAGCAATGAGCAAGCCCTGCCATCATAACGTCACCAGCACCATTGGCATTAACAACGTTATTTGTTAATGCACGTGAGTAACCGGATTTATTATCTAGTTCACTGTAATAGACGCCTTCTGCATCCATACTCAAAATTATCCGTTGAACACCTTGCTGGTGAAACCAAGAAGCAGCGAGGGCTGCATCTTCCAGAGTTTCAATTTTGATACCACTTAACACCTCAGTTTCAGAACGATTAGGCTTCAGTGTATGAATATAAGGTAGCCAGTGGCGGATATTAGATGCTTTGAATGTAGAAACTGTATCAACAAAAATTGGGACATTATTGGAATTAAGAAATATCCACTCTAATGATTCATGAGATAAGTTACAATCAATAACCAGTACACTGGCACTTTGAATCAATTTCTTGGATTGAGAGAGTAATGATGGGTTAAGTTTGTCAAGAATGCTCATATCATTTATCGAAATAATACATTTTCCATTTTCATCAATAAATGAATTGCAGACTGATGTTTTTTCATCATCCAGCTTATGTAGGTATTTAGTATTGACACCGGATGATTTTGTTTTTTCTGATAATATTTTACCGTGTTGGTCATTACCAACAACAGAAATTAAATAGCTTTCATTTTTTAATGCGGCAATATTTTGTGCAATATTTCTTCCTACCCCACCGGGGGTGGAAATGATTTTCCCTGGGTTGGAATCATTATATACCAGTTTATCAAATGCATAACTGGTTATATCTATATTGGTTGCTCCAATAGTAACAGCATAAACATCACTGGCAAGAATATAACCTTTACCTTTTATATAGCCTTTTTTACTTAGGTTCATAATATGCCCTGCAACACAGGAACGACTAATACCAAGAATATCTGCAATTTCTTGCTGTTGTATAAAAGGATCCCTCTTTAATATTTGCAGTATCTGATTTTCCCTGTTTGACATATTGTGGCCTTGGCTATTTTTTGTGACTATATTTCTATTGTATATCTATCAAACAGTAAAGTCTGATCTTATGATTTATTCTATTTTTGAGAAAGTGATCGTAAGTTTAATAAAGGTTTTTTATGATCAATAATGTGATCTATATCGAAAATATTATTCTGATAAAGCTTTGGTGTT
>NZ_CAWQMW010000006.1:0-13471 GCF_963895965.1 Xenorhabdus sp. PB30.3
TTACTTTTCTGAAATTTTAACTTTATTGGATAAGATGGATAAATTATATTGTTATGTTATTGTTTAATGATAATAACTGGTAATATTTTACATTGACTATTATTCAGGGTAATGTGGATTAAATTTATCAGTAAATGGATTCCTTAAATGTGGAAGTTTTTTTGGTTTTAAATTTAGGTTATTGATTATGATTAGAAAACTAGCACAATTGGTTGTTGCGGTGGTTTCTGTGTTATTTTGGCAAATTGCTGTGGCAAACAGTGGGATTATTCCTTTTACTGAAAATGATGCTAAATTTGCAAAATCGCTTGTTGATAATGATGTTAAACTGTTTTTTTCTGGCAAAAAAAAGTCTAGTGATTATGGGTATATTCATATAACTGCAAAGGATTTATACAGAAGGTATTCCGAAAATGAAGTTAAAGCAAATAATGATTTAAAATATAAGAAAGTTATCGTTTTCGGAATTATTAAAAGTATAAATAATTACTCTTCTGATGGTAAAGTCTTCATTGCATTAAGTGCTGGCGGTTTTTTAGATACTGTGCATGCAGCACTGAGTAATGATTTTCAGGATTATGCGTTAACATTACGTAAAGGACAAAAAATTACTTTAGCCTGTGAAGTTGCCGGAACTGCTGTTGGTGAGCCTTTTTTAAAGAGTTGTATATCAGAAAATAAAGCAAAAGAACAAGTTGCTAAGTCTATTATATCTCAGATTAATAGAGTGGTTAGTGGAGATAAGAATGAATCTAATAAAGTAGGTGTTAATATAGTTGCATTAACAAAGTTAGTTGATTTATCCACTAATAATTTCTCTATTTGTAAAAAAATAGATATCTCTTGTCTGAATAAATCAAAAAGCTCAGAGTGGAAAAAGTATGTAGAAAAAAACAGAGATCAAATAGAGTGGTATAAAGAAATGTTAGAATAATAAATATTATAATGAAATAATTAGCTTGATAACGATGTTTTTGGTTGATTTTTTGTATGGGATTTTTTCTGTTAAAAATGATTGCCATTTATATTCTTTTAGGTAAGGATAACATCCCCGCGGATATCATTATTTCTATTGATTTAATGATTGCTGAAAATAAAAATGGTAATCAGGAAGATATTGATTTTATGATATCGACATTAGCTATCAATAATTATCGTTCTATTCGTGATCTTCGTATTACTCTTGCTCCTCTTAATGTGATTACAGGCGCAAACGGTAGCGGTAAATCAAATTTATATCGGGCATTACGTTTGTTATCTGAAACAGCTCAGGGTGGTGTAGTGAATTCTCTGGCGCTGGAAGGTGGGCTGGATTCTGCATTTTGGGCCGGGCCGGAAAATTTTTCAGGTGCGGTACGTGCAGGGCACATGCCAGTACAGGGTGGGGTTAGAAAAGAAGTAAAACGGTTACGTCTTGGGTTTGCGACAGATTCGTTTGGTTATTCCATCTCCCTTGGTTTGCCTCACCCGTCTAGCTCTGCTTTTGCGCTAGATCCAGAAATTAAACAGGAATGTATTTGGGGAGGAGGGCGTTATCATCCGGCAGGTGTTTTGGTAGAACGAAAAGGGGCAATAAGCCGGGTTCGTGATGGGCGGAAATGGCGAATTACTTCAGAGCATATTAATAGTTTCACCAGTATGTTTGATCAGATTTCTGATCCTTCAATGGCTCCGGAAGTTTTTCATATGCGTGAGTTTATCCGTGGCTGGCGTTTCTATGATCATTTCCGGACAGATAGTGATGCTCCTGCCCGCCAAGCTCAGATTGGAACCCGCACTCCGGTATTGCATCATGATGGGCGGGATCTGGCTGCTGCGTTACAAACTATCCGTGAAATAGGTGATGCACAATTGCTGGATGAATCGGTTAATGATGCTTTTCAGGGAGCTTCTTTGGCAGTTTCCCGTTCCAACGAAGGGCTATTTACATTACAGTTTCGTCAGTATGGTTTAATGCGCTCTCTCTCCGGTGCTGAATTATCCGACGGAACGCTACGCTACCTGTTATGGATTGCGGCATTGCTGACACCACGTCCACCATCAATGATGATATTGAATGAACCAGAAACCAGCCTGCATCCAGAACTTTTACCTTCATTGGCTAAATTGATTATAAAGGTTTCAGCTCAAACTCAGGTTTGGGTCGTTTCACACTCTCCAGTATTGATTTCAGCACTACAGCACTCTTCGCTTTGTCAGACTATTCAGCTTGAAAAGCAATTAGGTGAAACTCATATCATTGATAGGGATATACTGGAGGAGCCATCATGGCACTGGCCGGATAGGAATTAAGATATCTATCGTCTCAGGTTGCTTCGCTGAGAGATTGTGATTCTTTTCACGCTTTACTTCCTATAAAGACAAAACTAGGAAATTTTCCTAGTTTATCTAAGACAAAAGCTCAAGCCAATTTTTAACCCCTTTCTTAGAATCTCAGTAATAACAATACCTACGAAAAAATTCGCGTTTTAGCGAGCCACCTTTTTGATTTCCACCTGCATTAAAAAGGTTTTCTTTGTCGTGGTTATCTGAGGATTTCATATGATTAAAATTCTGGAACAAGTTCGCCAACCGACGTTGGATCTTCCAGTCGATATACGCCGCAAGATGTGGTTTAAGCCTTTTATGCAGTCATATCTGGTGGTTTTCATTGGCTATATGGCGATGTATCTGGTGCGCAAGAATTTCAATATTGCCCAGAACGATATGGTTTCTACTTATGGTTTGTCGATGACACAGCTTGGGTTGATAGGGTTGGGGTTCTCTATCACTTATGGCGTAGGCAAAACGTTAGTGGCTTATTATGCAGATGGAAAAAATACCAAACAATTTTTGCCATTTATGTTGATTTTGTCTGGCCTGGCCATGCTCGGTTTTAGTATGAGCATGGGCAGCTCCGGGATCAGTATTTTTTTGATGGTGGCATTTTATGCGCTGAGTGGTTTTTTCCAAAGTATAGGTGGGCCGGCAAGTTATTCCACCATTACCAAATGGACTCCGCGTAGCAAACGAGGCACCTATCTTGGGCTTTGGAATATGTCGCACAATGTGGGTGGCGCAGGTGCGGCAGGAGTTGCTTTGTTTGGAGCGCACTATTTATTTGATGGTCATGTCATCGGGATGTTTATTTTCCCTTCCATAATTGCTCTGATCATCGGTTTTATTGGTTTACGCTATGGAAGCGATTCGCCTGAAAGTTATGGTCTGGGTAAAGCAGAAGAGTTATTTGGTGAGGCGATCAGCGAAGAGGATATAGCAGCAGAAGAAAATCAAATGACCAAGCGGGAGATTTTTGTTGAGTATATTCTGAAAAACAAAGTGATCTGGCTTCTTTGCTTTGCCAATATTTTTCTTTATATCGTGCGAATTGGTATTGACCAGTGGTCAACGGTATATGCGTATCAGGAATTAGGGCATTCAAAAGAAACTGCTATTTCCGGCTTTACAATGTTTGAGGTTGGGGCGTTAGTCGGGACGCTGATGTGGGGATATTTGTCAGATTTAGCAAATGGTCGTCGCGCTCTTGTTGCTTGTGTCTCACTGGGTCTAATTATTGTTAGCCTTGAATTCTACCAGCATGCAACCAGCGAGTTTATGTATTTAGGCTCTCTATTTGTACTCGGATTTCTGGTGTTTGGCCCACAATTACTGATTGGCGTGTCAGCTGTTGGCTTTGTACCGAAAAAAGCGATCAGTGTTGCAGATGGTGTTAAAGGTACGTTTGCTTATTTAATCGGTGATAGTTTTGCTAAATTAGGTTTGGGGATGATTGCTGATGGAGTGCCTATTTTTGGTTTAACAGGCTGGAAAGGTACTTTTGTCGCACTTGATACTTCTGCATTTATCTGTATTACATTACTTGCGTTTGTTGCTATTGCTGAAGAGAGGAAAATTCGTAGTAGCAGGAAAGCGCTGTAAAACTTGTTAAAAATCGTTATGACGCTACTGTTTTATTTGCAGTAGCGTTTTTGAGTGAAACGTATC
The DNA here is from genome assembly GCF_963895965.1 of Xenorhabdus sp. PB30.3. Taxonomy (NCBI): domain Bacteria; kingdom Pseudomonadati; phylum Pseudomonadota; class Gammaproteobacteria; order Enterobacterales; family Morganellaceae; genus Xenorhabdus; species Xenorhabdus sp. PB30.3. The sequence continues at coordinate 3,985 of NZ_CAWQMW010000006.1, forward strand.
GTTCCCAGTCTATTGCGCAGCTATATTAATGAGAGTAATTTATACGGGTTTTCTGATCTGGCAATAAATAACGATGATTAAAGTAGCATTAGTCGATGACCATGTGGTAGTACGTTCTGGCTTTGCCCAATTATTAAGCTTAGAGCCTGATATTGAAGTTGTTGGTGAATTCAGTTCATGCGCCGAAGCAAGATATGGTCTGCCCGGTTCAGGGGCAATGGTCTGTATTCTTGATATCTCAATGGCTGATGAAAGTGGATTATCACTATTGCAGGATATTCCCTCCGGCATTGGTTGTATTATGCTGAGCGTCCACGATTCAGCCACCATGGTAGAAAAAGCTCTGAAGGCGGGAGCCCGGGGTTATTTGAGTAAACGCTGTAGCCCGGATGAATTGGTACAGGCGGTGCGTATTGTTGTGAATAATGGTTTTTACTTCTCGCCGGATATTGTGCTAAAACTGACATCATCAAAAAATAATCCTGCTGCTTTGGACCACTTAACCAAGAGAGAGAGGCAAATCGCGGAAATGCTTGCGACAGGAATGGATGTTAAAGCTGTAGCTGCTGAACTGGGTTTGAGTCATAAAACAATTCATGTTCATCGGGCTAATGCGATAAGTAAATTGGGCGTGACAAATAACGTGGGCTTAGCAAATTATTTTGCCGCTAGTGATCTCTAATGTATCGATACTTGCTCAATTCATTTTGTGGTGGATTACTGTTTTCCTGCTGGTGGTTCTGTTTATGGGTGATAGCTTATTACTTTGTCAATGACTTAGAGCTGGCTATTTTGTTTTTTCCATTTGCATTGCGTCTTGGCATTGCTTTACATATCCCGCAGAAATATTGGCCAACACTATATGGTACAGAATGGTTGCTTACGATTGGTCTGGCCTTACTAATGAAGCAGCCTCAGTGGCTAACTGTATTAACTGCCAGTATAGTCAGCCTTCCCATAGTCTGGGCAGCCAGTCGTTATTATTGTGGTAATCAGTGGCAAAGACTTGCTGTGATGGCTCTTGTGATTGTAATCACTTCAATCGTTAATGTTATATCCGTCATCAATCATAATCCGGCTGTAACCATCGCACTTTTGGTGAGTTTAACCGGGGGCGTTATGCTGGTTCCTTTGTGTTACTTAGTTTGGCATTATTTATTCCAGAATGTCTGGCTACCCATGACTGCCAATGTTATTGCACACCAAATTCGTTTCAATCTGAAACAGGTCATTTTTTATAGTCTATTATTTATATTAAATATCTTTCTTCAGATCTGGATACCTAACGAACTCCGCTATTTTGCGCCATTCTGCCTTGCTATTCCGATTATTTTATTGGCTTTTCGCTACGGCTGGCAGGGAGCATTGCTTGGCACTTTACTGAATAGTGTTGCGCTAATTGCTGCTCGCAGTGGTGTTTCCGATATGGAAATTACGGATTTGCTGTTATCTCTTCTAACCCAGACTCTGACAGGAATAATACTTGGAATGGCTGTCCAGCGTCAGCGTGATCTGAATATGCAGCTAAAGAGAGAATTATCTCGTAATCACAGTCTGTCACGCCAGTTAGTGAAAGCAGAGGAATCAGTAAGGCGGGAGATTGCCCGCGAATTACATGATGAAATAGGTCAAAATATTACAGCTATCCGGACACAGGCAAATATAATCCAACGTGTTGGTGCAACGCCGGTGGTTATTAATTGTGCCAAAACTATCGAAACATTATCCCTGAATGTTTATGATACTACCAAAATGTTATTGAGCAGATTACGGCCTAAAGTACTCGACGATTTTGGCCTTAAGGAAGCTATTGAGCAGTTATTGCGGGATATGGAATTTGAAGCTCACGGCATATCAGTAGAAATTAATTGGGAGATTGATTCTGATGCTGTTATTGAGCAGCTAAGTGACGCAACGAAAGCTACATTATATCGTCTTTGTCAGGAAGCATTGAATAACGCATTAAAGTATTCTCAGGCTGATTGTATTAAAGTGCATTTTTCTATTAAGGAAATGATCCGTTTATTGATCAAAGACAATGGTATTGGCTGTAAAGCTGAAGATCATATGAAGGGGTTTGGCTTGCGAGGTATGCGTGAGCGTGTACAGGCCCTCGGTGGTAATTTTTCAATTCATAGTGAGAAACAGCAAAATGAATCTACACACTCTGGTACGGATTTATCGATCATTTTGCCTAAACTTTAAGAAATGATCATGACAGTTTTTTCTCAGCCTAAATTAATTAATCAAAATCATCTGACTACGGTAGAAATTAGGGAGCAATATCGTTACTGGCGTCTGCATATAATGTTGAGCTTATATGTGGGCTATGCGCTATTTTATTTCACCCGTAAAAACTTTAATTATGCAATGCCAGAATTGATCAGTGATCTGGGACTTGATAAAGCTGAAATTGGGCTGATTGGTACGTTATTTTATATTACTTATGGCTGCTCAAAATTTATTTCCGGTATTCTCTCTGATCGCTCTAATCCACGCTATTTCATGGGGATTGGGCTTATTGCTACCGGTATCATTAATGTTTTTTTCGGTCTGTCCAGTTCTGTTGTCATGTTTACCTGCTTATGGATATTGAATGCCTGGTTTCAGGGATGGGCCTCTCCTTCATGTATTAAATTACTTACCACTTGGTATTCGCGTTCGGAACGTGGTTTTTGGTGGTCATTGTGGAATACTTCGCATCACATTGGGAGTGCATTAGTTGCACTCTTTGTTGGTTTTGTCACCTTGCACTTCAGCTGGCGTGAAGGTTTCATTGTGCCCGGTTGTCTGGGGATCTTAGGCGGAATTCTATTATGTTGGCGATTACGTGATAAACCGGCTTCAATGGGGTTGCCAACTATTGGGCAGTATCGCAATGATTTTCTGGAAAAAAAGCATGAAAATCAAGGAAAGGGATTAAGTATCAAAGAAATATTAAGAGATTATGTTTTCAGGAATAAATATATCTGGTTACTTTCCTGTAGTTATTTGCTGGTTTACATTGTTCGCACAGTTATCAACGATTGGGGAAACCTTTATCTGACAGAATATCATCATTATGATTTAGTGAGCGCCAACTTTGTCGTATCACTTTTTGAAGTCGGAGGTTTTGTGGGCTCTTTGGTTGCCGGCTGGGGGTCTGATAAGTTATTTGGCGGCAATCGGGGTCCTATCAATTTAATATTTTCAATTGGTATTTTTTTGTCAGTAGCTGCTTTATGGTTGATGCCTGTAACAGATTTAGTTTTTCAATCGTTGGGATTTTTCTCTATCGGTTTTTTCGTTTTTGGCCCACAGTTATTGATTGGTATGGCGGCAGCGGAGTGTTCACATAAAGATTCAGCTGGAGCAGCAACGGGATTTGTTGGTCTTTTCGCCTATACAGGTGCAGCACTTGGTGGCTATCCTTTTGCGATTATTTTGGAGAATTATCACTGGACTGGGTTGTTTATTACCATCTCTGTATGTGCTGTCATGATTGGTTTATTATTGCTGCCTTTTTTACAGGCTCAATTTCCTCAGCAAAGAGAGCAGGGTTAACTGCTCTTATTTTAACGCTGTGATATTTGCCGGTTAAGCCACTCTTCTCTGGTCAGTTCCCATATTTCATTATCATACTCCCCTGAAACATATTCTTTTTTATCAGTTCTGATCACTTTCATACCTTCAGATAATGAAATATTTCTTGATTTATCATTGATTTTGGCTTTGGCTACCCTGAGTACTGTCCGGTCTAATTCTGTAAACCAGTAACTCGTAACCTTTTCACAGGCTTCGCGCATAAACCCATACCCTTGATATTCGAGAGAGAGCCAGAAACCGCGATTATTATCTTGTTTGTTATATAACCCAATGACACCAATGAACTCATCGGGCCTAGCTTTCATTCTGAGTGACCAGATATAGGCTTTTTGTTCTTGGATTGCAGGTATGGCAACGTTATTGACAAAAATATCGCCACCATTATCAGGATATGGCCAGGGGACTGCATTCTTGTCTAAGTATTTTACAATATCCCAGTGAGGAAATTTTTGTTGTATGTGAATCGCATCGGTATGAGCCAATTTTTTTAATAAAAGGCGCTTAGTTTCTAAATCTTCAAACGGCATTTTTTTGATTACCAACCCAATGTTAATTTATTGTGAAATTCATAATGAATTTTAGTCGTAAAATAGTCAATATGATTTTATCTCCACTATATAAAGCGGTTTTATAAAAACATACCAAACCGAAACATGGTATAGTGAATGCCTGATTTATTCTTTACTCCCATCGGAATGTTATGTCTTATCAATGTCCTTTATGTCATTCACCATTACTGTTTTCCCATCACCAATGGCGTTGTGAAAACAATCATCAGTTTGATTGTGCAAAAGAAGGTTATGTGAATTTGTTACCGGTTCAGCATAAGCGTTCAAAAGAGCCGGGTGATAGTGCTGAGATGATGCAGGCGAGAAGGGCATTTTTACAGGCAGGTCACTATCAGGCATTACAGCAAAAAGTTATTGAGCTATTTGATAGCTTTTTACCGGAACAGGCTGGAGTGTTGTTGGATATTGGCTGTGGAGAAGGGTATTACACTGCTGCTGTACAACAGACTTTGAGTCTGAAACGGCCCATCACCGTTCATGGTTTGGATGTGGCGAAAATTGCAGTCCGTTATGGTGCCAAACGTTATCCCGATGTTGATTTTTGTGTGGCATCCAGTCATCGACTACCGTTTGCAGATGGTTCCCTTGATGGTATTTTGCGGATTTATGCTCCCTACAAAGCTGCTGAGTTATTTCGGGTTGTAAAATCAGGGGGAATTGTCCTCACTGTAACGCCCGGCCCACGTCACTTGTATCAGCTGAAAGAGTTGATTTATCAGGAAGTCCATTTACATCCTGAAAATACCGAGCAACTGGAAGGGTACGAATTAGCGGCTGAGGAAACTCTGGCTTATGAAATGCAGCTGGATGGTGAACAGGCTTATAATTTATTACAGATGACACCTTTTGCCTGGAGAGCGTCTGAAGACGTTAAAAGCCATTTAATAGCTAAGAAATTGTTTAATTGTGAAGCTGATTTCACGTTAAAAGTTTACCGTCATATTTAATTTCTTTGAATGAGTTCCCCGCAATAAGAACGGGGAACTCATTTATGAATAAATATCAGGCATATATAAATAATTTAAGATGTTCGAATAATATATTGAAGCCAATTGCAATTAATACTAATCCACCAATAAGCTCTGCCCGTTTGCCTAATAGTGGCCCAATATAACGCCCAATTAACATTCCCAAAGTCGCCATGATCATCGTCATTATTCCTATAGTCATCGCTGTGGGTAATATATCAACTTGTAAAAAAGCGAGGCCAATACCAATTGCCATCGCATCCAGACTGGTTGCAATAGCGGTAAATATTAAGGTTACTGAGCTATGACGGTGTGGTGCTGTTGGCTTGGTGGTGACGTCAGGATCATGTTTGAAACTTTCTCTGATCATCCGGCAGCCAAGGACAAATAATAGTGTGAATGCCACCCAATGGTCCCACTCCATAATGTACTGACTGGCATAAATTCCCAGAGACCAACCGATTAAAGGAGTGCAGGCTTCAATAAGGCCAAAGATAAGCCCTGTTCGAATTGCTTCACGTAAATGAGGACGATGAAGGGCTGCTCCTTTACTTACGGCAGCAGCAAAAGCATCCATAGAGAGGGCTAGTGCAAGAATGAGTGTTGCATAGAGATTCATTAAAACAGCCTCGGTTGGGTAGTTCCATATACATATAAACCACCCCCAACCAATGGTGATTTTATATGTCTATGGTCTTGCCAACCGATTCGGCATTCGCACCACGTTTTATTAAAACGAGTATGTTGATACGAAATTTCCAGTAATATTCTGGAACAGGCTACTCCCCAATGACTGTACTGGACGATAACATACTCAGAGTGAAAGGCAAAATATTTCGTGCTATGTTAATTTATTTAATGATAATAATTATCATTATCTATGTTATGAGGAAGAATAAGGCTGATGTGATATTACAGCCTTATTTAATAGAAAGGAAAATATTATTTATTACTCAGTAAAAATTTATAGATTTTTTCTAAATCATCTAATTTTGTTACGGTTATGTATATTTTCTTTACTTCAAAGTCTATCATTAGAATACCATCTTCGGATAAATTTATAGCTTTAATTTTTTCATAATAAAAAAGGCGGTTGAAATAATAAAACCCTTCTTTTTTAAACATGAGTTTAGGTGAGCGTATATAACCAAAATATATTGAGATTAAAATAATAAACGATAATAAATAGGTTGTTAGCGGGCTGCCTTGACCAGCTATATTATTATAAATCACAATGCTAACTAAAATAATAAATATTAAGGCATCGATTCGGTGTTTTCTTTTTAATTTTATAGTTAACAGCGTCTTGCCTTTAAAGTAGTGGATAAAAAACTCATCATAAATAGCAAAAGCGAACGCCAATAAAATTGAGGCTATCAATATGATGTCATTCAGGCTCATGTTTACTCCTGAGTTTCCTGATCTGTTTTGTAAGTGGGGGAGAGGAAATGTTTCCTCTCCCTATTTTCAGTTAATCAATTTTTCAACAAAACTATTTGGCTACACCAAGAAGACCGAAATAATAACCAATAATACCAATCACAAAGAAGCCGATAATAATCCATAAAGGGTTTACTTTTTTCCGTAATAGCCACATACATCCAAAAGTTAGCAATAGAGGTGCAATCCCGGGTAGCAACTGATCAAGAATGGTTTGAACAGTGTTTATTTTCATCTCACCGGTTGTAGGATCAGGAACCTTAGAGACAACCAGTGTAATGTCGATTTTCGTCCAACTATTAACCAGCGCTCCCATGACAAATAGCCCCAGAATTGACGCGCCTTCTGTCATTTTTTGCAGGAAACCGCCTCCCATATCTTTGACGATATCTATTCCTTTCTTATAACCATATGCAACGCCGTAATAACGGGTTAGTAAACGCACCAGATTGAATAGTAAGAAAAATATAAATGGCCCGATCCAACTGCCACCTAAGGCAAGTCCGGCACCAAGCGCAGCAAAAACAGGGCGCACAGTTCCCCAGAAAATAGGATCTCCTACGCCGGCCAGCGGTCCCATCAGACCGACTTTAATCCCGTTGATTGCAGCGGCATCAATGTCAGCGCCGTTGGCTTTCTGTTCTTCCATTGCCAGTGTGACACCCAGAATAGGTGCTGCGACATAAGGGTGTGTATTGAAGAACTCTAAGTGGCGTTTGATGGCCAGTTTACGTTCCTCAGTATTTTCGGGATAGAGGCGGCGGATGGCAGGCACCATTGAGAAACAGAAACCCAGCGCCTGCATGCGCTCAAAGTTCCATGAACCCTGAAATAAGTTAGAACGCAGGAAGACAGCATTAATATCACTTTGTGTCAGTTTTTTCTGACCCATGTTTGTTGTATCTGACATGTTGTTCATCCTCTTAATCTAATTCATTATCAAGGTTATTCGGGGTGTTACCGGCAGGAGCTGCTGCCTGTGATCGATTGTATTTAGGGCTGAGCTGAATATACAGAATCGCCATAACTGCACCAATGACACCAAGGATAACAAGATTATGTACATATACTGCGACCACAAAACCCAGATAGAAGAATGGCATCAGGTAACCAGCACGCATCATGTTAATCACCATTGCATAACCGACAACAACAATCATGCCACCAGCGATATTGAGGCCCGTAGTAACGACTTCCGGAATTGAATCCAGCATATTCTGAACTTCAGATGTGCCGACAGACAGGGCGACAACCAGCGCAGGTAAGGCAATACGCATTGCCTGCAACACCAGTGCAGAGATATGAAGAGCTGTAATAGCCCGGAGATTACCGTTTTCAGCGGCTTTATCTGCCGCGTGTTGGAAGCCGACGGTCAAAGTACGGACGATAATAGTGAGAACCTGACCCGCTGCCGCCAGTGGAATTGCCAGCGCAATACCTGCACCAACCTGTTGTCCGCCAGCGATAACCAGAATAGTCGAAATAATTGATGCTAAAGCAGCATCAGGGGCAATCGCTGCACCGATATTCATCCAGCCGAGAGCGATCATTTCCAGCGTCCCGCCAATGATGATACCTTTTGTGACATCACCAAGAATCAGGCCGATTAATGTACAGGCAATTAATGGACGATGAAATTGAAATTCATCAAGAATAGAACCCATACCTGCAATACAGGCAACGATAAATATCAAGAAAAGTTGAACAACGGTAATTTCCATTGTTTTCTCCTGTAACCAAATATAATTTGGTAAGAATTTTGTTGTTGAGTAATGGTTAGTAAAAAATATCTTTATTTTTTAAGCTTTTTTGAGTAAATCCATCATATTTAAACGCGCATCGCTGGCAACTTTACGTGCTTCAAGCTCTATACCGCGTGAACTCAGTTTTTCAAAAGCAGTGATATCACTTGCATCAACAGAAATGGCGTTATTGATTTGGGTTTTACCCTGACGGAACGCCATACCACCAATATTGACAGACTCCAGTGAAACTCCGCCTTCTACAATACGCAGTACATCAGTAGGGTTGGTGAATAACAGCATAACGCGCTCATCGGCGTATTTGGGATTGTTATAAACACGGACGCACTTCTCAACGTCGACCACATGCGCACTGACGCCGGGAGGTGCGACCTGTTTTAATAAAGTGGAACGTACGGTATCCTGAGCAACTTCGTCACTGACTACAATGATACGCTTTACATTAGTTTCTTTTGTCCAGCGGGTTGCAACCTGACCGTGAATAAGACGGTCATCAATGCGTGCAAGAGCGATTTTCATATGACCGCCTGCAGCTGGAGTGCTAACCTGAGATGCAACTGGAGTGGCTGGCTTGGCAGGTTCAGGTTTACTGGCTTCTTCTGGCTCTGTTTTAAGAGCACGAATGCCTTCTCTCCCCGTTTCTAATGCAACCGCAACCAATTCTTCCATGGATGGGTCATCATCACGGCACATGAAGGCTTCAACCAGCATTGGTACGTTTACACCCGTAATGATTTCGTAGTTTTCTTTGTCTACAGCAATCCGGTTTGCCGCATTAAACGGGCTGCCACCCCAGGTATCAACAAAAAACAAGACCCCTTGCGTTGTATCAAGCGACTCCAGTCTCTTATTGTATTTCTCGAATAATGTATCGGCATTTTCACCGGGCACGAAGTCAATATAGGAAACGTTTTCTTGTTCCCCAATCAACATTTCCGTGGTGCGTAGCAGTTGCTCTGCCGCAGCCCCGTGTGTGCCAATCATAATGGCTATACTCACTTGTTTTCCCCTTTCTGTAACAATCGAACTCGGATTTATTGCAAGCTCATGCTCAATACTTCCAACCTGTTTTACTACCAGTTAATAAACATAATAGTTACAAATATTATGTTTTATCGAGGTTCCATCCCAAGTATTTCATTTCTTATGGACTCTATTTTGT
>NZ_CAWQMW010000007.1:0-13451 GCF_963895965.1 Xenorhabdus sp. PB30.3
AAATATTACGATGCATAATAAACCCATTAACAAAATAGCAATAATTATAGATAAATTCGATAATAAATATTTATTCAGCGACATCAATATTTATCCCTTAAAAAAGATTAAATGTCCCTTAGCCTTTTATTGTAAGCTCTATTATCCTCTATAGATTTCGAACTTCCCCCCAAAAAAGACAACTTAAAAAACGGCAGGTGTAGGAAGTTAAATAATGAAAGAGCATAATAAATGCCAGCTCATCAATAAAAGGACAGGAATACATCGGGATAAGATAGATTTTTCTGGCTATGAAAAACCTACCTAAAAAACCGTATTAAATTTATTGGATGGGAAATTTATCAGTCAATCGATACAAAAACTGTCAGAATCCACACTGACAGTTTAAATATCATCAAGAAATGAGTTATCCAGCTGTTTGAACGCACGTTTCAGCAGTTCAGCCAGGGATAAATACGTTGGTGTGTTTTCGACAGGCATCATCGCGATCCCTGCTTCGGCAAATTTTTCACGAATTTCGTAAAACCATTTCAGCAAACTTTCCGGTAAAGGAGTCGCCGCACGTTTCCCCAGCCACCAAAGCCCCTGCAATGGCAGGCTACAGGCAAACAGAGCGGTTGCGATAGATGGCCCTAACTGCCCGCCCAGTGCGATTTGCCACGTCAGAGTAAAAATCGCCAATGGCGGCATAAAACGGATGCCAAAACGGGTCGCTTTAATGATGCGATTTTCAGGAAACACAGGAGCAAGCTGTTTTTCCAGTGGCCACGTCTTCAGATATTGTTGCCCCAGCTGGACTTTTTTGAACCAACCGTGGTTGGCAGGTGGCATCGTATTCATCATGACCTCAATCAATTAAAGGTATAGTTTTTAAAAAATACCTACAAAAGATAAAATCTTTTTTGTAGTATTAATAGCATTAAGTATATTTTGTCTTTAATGCTAGCAAACGGTATCCTACACAGACTTTTGTGTGGTTGCAGCAACAAAACAGAAAACCCGCCTGTTTTCGCAACACTTTGGTTCCGTTTGTTAATAAATTGCTTCTTTTTTTAACATTTTTCTTATTTAAGATTAGATCACAACAAGATAATAGGTAATTCCATGTCAAGTAAGCTGGTACTGGTTCTTAACTGCGGTAGCTCCTCTCTGAAATTCGCTATCATCGATCCTGCTAATGGTGAAGAATATCTTTCTGGTTTGGCTGAATGTTTCGGTCTGCCTGAAGCTCGTATCAAATGGAAAATTGATGGCGCGAAAAACGAAGCTGCTTTAGGTGCCGGCGCAGCACACAGTGAAGCGCTGAACTTCATTGTTAATACTATTCTGTCTGAAAAGCCAGAACTTTCTGCACAAATTTCAGCCATCGGTCATCGTATCGTTCACGGCGGTGAAAAATTCACTTCTTCTGTCATCATCACTGATGAAGTTATCGAAGGCATCGAAGCTGCGATCCCATTCGCACCATTGCACAACCCTGCACACCTGATCGGTATCGCTGAAGCGAAAAAAGCATTCCCTCATCTGGTTGAGAAAAACATTGCCGTATTCGATACTGCTTTCCACCAGACTATGCCTGAAGAAGCTTACCTGTACGCTCTGCCATACAACCTGTATAAAGAGCACGGAATCCGTCGTTACGGCGCACACGGCACCAGCCACTTCTTCGTTTCCCGTGAAGCAGCAAAAATGCTGAACAAGCCAGCAGAAGAACTGAATACTATCATTTGCCATCTGGGCAACGGTGGTTCTGTTTCTGCGATTGTTAACGGTCAGTGTGTTGACACTTCAATGGGTCTGACTCCACTGGAAGGTCTGGTAATGGGTACTCGTAGTGGTGACATCGATCCAGCTATCGTATTCCATCTGCACGACGCTATGGGCATGAGCATTGATCAGATCAACACTCTGCTGACTAAAGAATCTGGCTTACTGGGCCTGACTGAAGTGACCAGCGACTGCCGTTACGTTGAAGACAACTACGAAACCAAAGCTGACGCTAAGCGTGCAATGGATGTTTACTGCCATCGTCTGGCTAAATACATTGGTGCTTACAGCGCACTGATGGAAGGCCGTCTGGATGCTATCGTATTTACTGGCGGTATCGGTGAGAACTCTGCACTGGTTCGTGAACTGACCCTGAAGAAAATTGCTCTGCTGGGCTTCGAGTACGACCACGATCGCAACCTTGCAGCACGTTTCGGTAAAGACGGTGTGATCACAACTGATAACAGCCGTCCTGCTCTGGTGATCCCAACCAATGAAGAATTGGTGATCGCTCAGGATTCAGCTCGCCTGACTGCATAAGTAATAGATTTCCGGTAGCCGCCAGCCATGCTGGCGGTTATTGCTTGACTGACCAGCAACCGTTAAAGAGGTTTCCGTGTCCCGTACAATTATGTTGATCCCTACTGGCACCAGCGTTGGTTTAACCAGTGTCAGCCTAGGTGTAATCCGCTCCATGGAGCAAAAAGGCGTTCGCCTGAGTGTCTTCAAACCTATCGCCCAGCCACGTAACAGCGGCTCCCAAGACAGAACCACAACGATCATCCGTTCCCACACCAGTATTCACGCTGCTGAACCACTGGCTATGGCTCATGTAGAATCCCTGCTGGCCACTAATAAAAAAGATGTGTTGATGGAAGAAATCGTGGCTAACTACCACGCTAATACCAAAGACGCTGAAGTGGTTTTGATCGAAGGTCTGGTTCCGACCCGCAAACATCCATTTGCCCAGTCTCTAAACTATGAAATTGCCAAAACACTGAATGCAGAAATCGTGTTCGTCACTGCGCTGGGTACTCACACTCCAGAGCAATTAAAAGAGCAGATTGAACTGAGCCGTGCAGAATACGGCGGCAGCAAGAACAACAACATCATCGGTGTTATTGTCAATAAGCTGAATGCACCGGTTGATGACCAAGGACGTACCCGTCCTGATCTGTCTGAAATCTTCGACGAAGCAACAAAAGCAACTGTTACTAATGTTGATCCGGCAACCGTATTCAAAAACAGCCCGCTGCCAATTCTCGGCTGCATTCCATGGAGTTTTGATCTGATCGCAACCCGTGCGATTGACATGGCAAAACACCTGAAAGCTGAGATCGTTAACGAAGGTGCTATCCAGACCCGTCGTATCAAATCTGTGACTTTCTGTGCTCGCAGCATCCCTAACATGCTGGAGTACTTCCGTCCGGGTTCCCTGCTGGTGACTTCCGCAGACCGTCCTGACGTTCTGATCACTGCTTGTCTGGCAGCGATGAACGGCATCGAAGTTGGCGCAGTTCTGCTGACCGGCGGCTACAAAATTGATGATTCTATTCGTGAACTGTGTGAGCGTGCATTCAATACTGGCCTGCCAGTTTTCACTGTGAATACTAACACCTGGCAGACTTCCCTGAACCTGCAAAGCTTCAGCCTGGAAGTTCCTGCGGATGACCACGAGCGTATTGAGAAACTGCAAAACTATGTTGCGCAGCATATCAGCAACGATTGGATCGATTCTCTGGCAGCGACTTCTGAACGTCCGAATCGCCTGTCACCACCAGCATTCCGCTACCAGTTGACCGAACTGGCGCGTCAGGCTGGCAAACGTGTTGTTCTGCCAGAAGGTGATGAACCACGTACCGTTAAAGCTGCGGCTATCTGTGCTGAGCGTGGCATTGCGGAATGTGTTCTGCTGGGTGATCCAGAAGAAATCCGCCGTGTTGCAGCGGCTCAGGGTGTTGAACTGGGTGCGGGTATTGAAATCGTTAACCCGGCAACTGTACGTGAACGTTATGTTCCACGTCTGGTTGAACTGCGTAAAAATAAAGGCATGACTGAAGTTGTGGCTCGCGAGCAACTGGAAGACAACGTTGTTCTCGGCACCATGATGCTGGAACAAAACGAAGTTGATGGTCTGGTTTCCGGTGCAGTTCATACAACGGCAAACACTATTCGTCCGCCATTGCAGTTAATCAAAACCGCGCCAAACAGCTCTCTGGTTTCTTCCGTGTTCTTTATGCTGCTGCCAGAACAAGTACTGGTTTACGGTGACTGCGCAATCAACCCGGATCCAACCGCAGAGCAACTGTCTGAAATCGCCATTCAGTCCGCAGACTCTGCAAAAGCATTTGGTATCGATCCTCGCGTTGCCATGATCTCCTACTCCACCGGTAACTCTGGTGCGGGCAGTGATGTTGAGAAAGTTCGCGAAGCAACCCGTCTGGCGCAGGAAAAACGCCCTGATCTGATCATCGATGGTCCATTGCAGTACGATGCGGCAATCATGGCAGACGTAGCAAAATCCAAAGCACCAAACTCACCAGTTGCTGGTCAGGCTACCGTGTTCATCTTCCCGGATCTGAACACCGGTAACACCACTTATAAAGCGGTACAGCGCTCTGCGGATCTGGTTTCTATCGGACCAATGCTGCAAGGTATGCGTAAACCAGTGAACGACCTGTCCCGTGGCGCACTGGTTGATGACATCGTTTATACCGTTGCTCTGACTGCTATTCAGGCAACTCAGCAAGAAAACGCGTAATTTCCTGCCGCGTTATTCTTATCTGAACAATCCCGGCAAATTGCCGGGATTGTTTATAAAACCACAGCTACACATCCCCCTTCCAGTTCGCCATTATCCTGTTTCAGATAGTGATCATTGTCGATTAGCCATTTCACAACGCACATTTCATACCCACAAACCCTGATCACATACGTTCTGGCGCTCACTTAATCACCATAAAAAAAATTTGCATAGATATAGTTTTGCTGATTTATTATTTCTGCCAGCCACAACGCTTTTGAGCACAAATCATCTCATCAGGGTTCGGATTTTTCTGACATCTTTGATTTGTCTGTAAAGGCAAAAGGGAATAACGCTAACCATATAAAAATAAAGTGAAAATTTTAGTTTCGAAAACTATTTTGAATTGCTATTAGGAGAAATAGGTATGCCATACAATCACAACCGTACCTCTGAAAGTTCCTTAGCCATTACAAGTTCCGATCTGATTTCCTATCCTCTCAGCTCACCACAGCAGGCTATCTGGTTCGATCAAGTCAGCCAACCAGATCAATCCAACTACAATGTTGGTATTTTTATCTGTATTGAAGGCGTTCTGGACGAGACCCAGTTTATTCACGCCTTTGAAACGGTTGTTGAGCAGCATGATGCCCTACGTTTACAGCTCACTAATACCCATACTCTTCCGGTTCAGACAGTGGCTGATCATTGCCCTGTATCCGTCCCCATCTATGATTTTTCATCGCATTCAGATGCAGAAACCAAAGCAAGGCAATATCTCGATACCCGATTTATGCAACCGTTTCATTTAAATGAAACGCTCTGGCATTCCGAATTATTCAAAGTGAGTCATACACGTCGATACTGGCAGTTTTGCTGTCACCACATAATCATTGATGGGATTGGAGCATTCATACTACTTGATGAGGTTATTGATCGTTATAACAGGCTAATGAAGGGAGAACCTCTGAACAAAGTTGCCCCTTCTTACCTTGATTTTATTACAGATGATCTGGCTTATCTGGCCTCACCAAACTACGCGGATGACTTGCAATTCTGGCTGGAACGCTATGAAAATCCGCCATCTCCTTTGCTTCCCCCGATGAAATTCAATCGCACGATGCAGTATGGAATGCAGCACAGTCAAACTGAACCTATTTTCTGGTCAATTGACCAGACACTTTTTAACCGTATCAAAAACATTGCCACCGAACAGAAATCGTCCTTCTTGTACATTATACATTCCGCTCTGGTGTGCTATTTTGCCCGGACAACGGATGTGAATGAAATCGTCATCGGGATGCCTATACACAACCGCAAAAATACCCGACAAAAACACACCATCGGGCTTTTTGCATCTGTGCTCCCGATAAAAGTGACCATTTCTCCGGAAGATACGTTCCGTGACATTATGAACAAAACAGCCGCGGAGGTGAAAAGTTGCTATAAACATCACCGTTTCCCGATTGCAGATCTTAACCGGCACATTCATATTCAGCAGAAAACAGAAATAACTCAATTATTCGATATCACCCTGTCACTCGAACCGTTTGAAGCCAATCTACATCTGGAAGGAGAGGACATCCGCGTTACCTGTGTTAATACACAAAATAGAAATCCTTACCCCCTTTCCGTCAGAATCAAGCAATTTATAGATACTGCGGCTCCCGAAGATACTCTTCAGTCTGCCACCATTGAGTTCAAATACTCTGGTGAATATCTGACTGCCACGGAAGTGACGGCTCTCCGCTCCCGTCTTGCTGTCCTGCTTGATGCAGCCCTGACTTCACCGGATACGCCGATAATCAATTTGCCATTTTTGCCCGAAGAAGAGCGACAAAAGGTGTTGGTGGACTTCAATGCCACACAGGCCGATTTCCCGCAAACCGCTCTTATCCAAACGCTCTTTGAACAACAGGTCATACTGGCACCGGAGGCGATTGCTGTCGTCGGCGAAACACAGACGTTCAGCTATAACGAACTGAATCAACGCGCCAATCAACTGGCACATGCTCTGATTGCCTTGGGGGTTCAACCTGATGATCGGGTCGCCGTGTGTATCGAGCGCAGTCCGGCCTTCATCGTCTGCCTGTTGGGTATCCTGAAAGCTGGGGGGGCTTATGTGCCCCTTGATCCGGCTTATCCGACCGAACGGTTGGCGGATATACTGGACGATGCCGTTCCGGTCGTGTTACTGACTCAAGCCGCGCAGCGCGACAAACTGCCTGATACCGTGCCTGTATACACACTGGACGCTTCCGGAACTTTAGAGGCGGCCCCGGAACTGCCAACCCATAACCCGAATGCTCAGGCATGGGGGCTGACTTCACGCCATCTGGCTTACGTGATTTACACGTCCGGTTCAACGGGGCAACCAAAAGGCGTTATGGTTGAACACCGCAATGTGAATCATTTGGTGATCAACAGTAGTTATGCGGATATCGGAGCGGATGACTGCGTGGCACATTGCGCTAATATTGCGTTTGATGCCTCAACGTGGGAAATCTGGGCGCCTCTTCTCAATGGCGGGCGTCTGTATGTGATTGCCCAATCCGTGCTGCTCAACCCCGAGCATTTCCGTGACACCTTGATCTGCGGGAAAGTCACGGCCCTGTGGTTAACGACCGGCTTGTTCAATGCTTATCGGGAAACGCTGATGCCGCTGTTCGGGCAACTGCGCTATCTGCTGGTCGGCGGGGATGTCCTCGATCCGGGCAAAATACAGCGGGTGCAATTGGCTGAGTGCCGGCCTGCTCATCTGATTAACGGCTACGGCCCGACAGAAACCACCACTTTTGCAACCACCTATGCGATAACATCGCCTGTTGATGCTGCATGTCCCATTCCGATTGGTTGCCCAATTGCCAACACTCAGATCTATATTCTTGATTCACATAGGCGACTGGTGCCGCTGGGGGTAACCGGTGAAATTTATATTGGCGGTGCCGGAGTGGCACGGGGTTATCTGAACCGCCCTGATCTGACCGCCGAGAATTTCCTGCCCAACCCGTTCTCCACTGAACCGAATGACCGACTGTACAAAACCGGCGACCTCGGGCGCTGGCTGCCGGATGGCAATATTGACTACCTTGGCCGCAATGATTTTCAAGTGAAACTGCGGGGTTTCCGCATTGAACCGGGAGAAATCGAAGCCAGCTTGATGCGATGCGAGGGAGTACGTGAGGCTGTTGTTATGCTTCGTGACAATGCCAGTGACGATAATGAAAGCTCCCAAAAACAACTGGTGGCTTACCTGCTGGCGCAGGACGGCGCTGAGCTCATTCCGGCGGAACTGTATGCGCAACTATCCCAGCGCCTTGCCGATTATATGCTGCCCGGTGCGTTTATGATCTTACAGTCTTTCCCGCTGACCCCTAACGGCAAACTTGACCGTCGGGCGCTTCCCGGCCCTGACCCCGCCGCGATAATCACGCGTGATTATGTTGCGCCGGTGGGTGAGGTAGAAACGACACTGGCGGACATCTGGCAGGATTTATTGGGGCTGGAACGGGTCGGTCGTCACGATCATTTCTTTAGACTGGGCGGCCATTCGCTGATTGCCGTCAGCCTGATTGAACAACTGCGCAGCCAAGGGTATGCATTGGATGTACTCAGTATCTTTACTGCACCATTACTTATGGATATGGCGCAGGCAATACAGGTGCGACGAGGAGCGTCGGACAATCTTATCCCCCCCAATGGCATTCCTGACGGTTGCACAGCAATAACACCCGATATGTTGCCACTGGTGACGCTATCACAAAACGAAATTGATACCATTGTTGCCACTGTCACCGGCGGTGCGGCTAATGTGCAGGATATTTACCCGCTTTCCCCATTACAGGCCGGTATCCTGTTCCATCACCAGATGCAGGAAAACGGCGATGCGTATTTGTTAAGCTGCTTGCTGGCCTTTGATTCCGGTGAACGGCGGGAGGCTTTCCTTCAGGCCCTGCAACAAGTGATAGACCGCCATGATATCCTGCGGACTGCTTTCTGCTGGCAGAAATTGACCCAACCCGTTCAGGTGGTCTGGCGACAGGCCACCTTGAAAATAAATACTTTTATTGCTCCGGATGACGAACAGGATGTTTCATCTCAGTTACTGGCATATACCGATCCACACCAGCGGCGCCTCAATCTGAATCAGGCACCGCTTTTCTCTGCCGATATTGCTTATAATCCCCATAAGAACGAGTGGCTGCTGTCCCTGTGCTTCCACCATCTGGTCAGCGATCATACTACGCTAGGATTGATTATTGCGGAAATCAGGGAATTACTGTCCGTTCGTGGCAAAGAGCACCATCCCCTAACATTACCTCCCGCCCTGCCTTACCGTAATTTTATCGCTCAGATCCGCACTGTGCCGATTGAAAAACATCGGGACTATTTCCACCAACTGCTGGGAGATGTGGACGAACCAACTCTGCCCTTTAACTTACGCAATGTGCGGGGAAATCATGAAGGACTCAATAAGATAGAGAAAGCCAGACTAACACTGGATGATCAATTAACACATCAGCTACGTGACTGCACCCGTCAACAGGGTGTCAGTACTGCCGTTCTGTTCCATATCGCATGGGCACAGGTTCTTGCGCAATGCAGCGGACGGGAAGATGTTATTTTCGGTACCGTTTTATTAGGGCGTTCATTACAAGGTGCGGGGGCTTCTCAGGTTCTTGGTATGTTTATTAACACGCTGCCAGTGCGCATTATGTTGCAGGAACGCACTGTACAAAAAGTGGTACAGGAGACTCACCTGCAACTCAGCAAATTGCTGGAACATGAACAGACTCCGCTGACGATTGCTCAGTATTGCAGTGGTATTCAGGCACCCCAACCCCTTTTCAACAGTCTGCTTAACTTCCGTCATAGCCCACGTAGCAATCAACTAGCCGAGTCGCCGGTATGGGAAGGTATTCAGATATTCAACAGTGAAGAACGTAGTAATTACCCGCTGTCATTGGATGTGGACGATTTCGAAGATGGTTTTGCGTTAACCGCACAATGCAATCACCAGATTAATCCGGCACGCATTAACGCTTATATGAATACTGCGTTGAAAACACTGGTGACAACATTGCAAAATATGCCGCAACAGAATATTCAATCCCTCAGTATTCTGCCACCGGCAGAACGCAGTCAGTTATTGGAAGAATTTAACAGTGCCAGAATTGACTGCCCACAGGATATGTTACTCCAACAGTTGTTTGAACAGCAGGCGACCCTCACACCGGATGTCATCGCACTGATTCACGCAGAGCCAATGAATCGAGAAGTTCAGCTCACCTACCGCGAACTGAACCAAAAAGCCAACCAGCTGGCTCATGCCCTGATTGATGCCGGTGTACGACCGGATGATCGTGTCGTGATTTGTGTCGAACGTGGTGTCGATATGGTGATTGGCTTGCTCGGTATTTTGAAAGCCGGCGCGGGTTATGTACCGCTGGATACGAATTACCCGACCGAGCTTCTGAACTATATTCTGTCAGACTGTACACCGACGTTATTACTGACCCAACAACACCTAAAAACCCGTTTATCTGCCGATATGCCGATATGGGTGCTGGATGATAACAGTCATACCGAATGTATGGCGCAACAACCGACACATAATCCGGATTCGCAGCAACTGGGGCTGGCACCACACCATCTGGCTTATATTATCTATACTTCCGGCTCCACCGGTCAGCCAAAAGGCGTGATGATTGAACATCACAATGTGGTTAACTTCATACACGTTCAACGCCAGATCAATGAACTAACACCAGCTGACCGCGTACTCCAGTTTACCTCCGTTGCATTCGACACCAGCGTATCAGATATCTTCGCCACACTCGCCACCGGCGCAACCTTAGTGATGTGCCCGTCAGAACTGCGTGTTCCGGATAATACTTTTGCCCAATTCCTGCAACAGCAGCAAATCACAGTCGCTGATTTACCAACGGCATTCTGGCATCTGTGGGTACAGGAAATGGTCGCCGGACGTTGTGGCTTCAGCCCGTCTCTGCGGCTGGTGATTGTGGGTGGTGAAAAAGCTGAACTACGCCACCTGATGATCTGGCAGACATTGCCGGAAACCCAGTCATGCCAATGGATTAACTCTTACGGCCCGACGGAAACGACTGTTATTGCCACCGTATTGAAAGTTGATCGTCATTCTGCTTATACCGGAGAAACCCTGCCGATTGGTTATCCCATTGCCAATACGCAAATTTATATTCTGGATAATCATGGTAAACCCGTCCCAATGGGTGTTATGGGAGAACTCTATATCGGTGGGAGCGGCGTTGCCCGTGGTTACCTGAATCGCCCTGAACTGACCGCAGAGCGTTTTTTGCCTGATCCGTTTTCAATAGAAACCAAAGCCCGACTGTATAAAACCGGCGATTTAGGGCGCTGGTTACCCGATGGCAACATTGAATATCTGGGACGCAATGATTTTCAGATTAAACTACGTGGTTTTCGCATCGAACCGGGGGAAATTGAGGCTAAACTGACTCGCTATCCCGGAGTACGCGAGGCAGTTGTGGTCGCCCGTGAAGACCAGCACGGCGATAAACGCCTTGTAGCTTATTTGATTCCCGAACAGGGGATAGCTGAACCGGAGGCAAAACTGATACCTGCTGATCTCCGCCAGCAACTCTCCCAAGAGCTTGCCGATTATATGCTCCCCAGTGCGTTTGTTATCCTTGATGCCTTTCCGCTAACCGTCAACGGCAAACTAAATCTTCAGGCATTACCCACACCGGATCAGACAGCCTTTATAACCCACAATTACGAAGCACCGATGGATGCTCTGGAAACTACACTGGCTGAAATCTGGCAGACATTACTGGGTTTAGATCGTGTTGGTCGCTATGACAATTTTTTCGAACTGGGTGGTCACTCACTCAATGCAACACAGCTACTAGCACGTATGCATCAACAAGGCATGGAAATTCCTCTGACCACATTGTTTACTTGCCCGACATTGTGTGAACTGGCAATCGCCGTGCGTAAACAGACGATTACCCCTGCGTTCTCCCGCAATATCAATCCAGTCCCGCTAAGCCCTGAGGGAAGTTTGCCACCACTGTTTTTTGTACACGAACTTACTGGCAACCCGCTGGTTTATTCATCTCTGGCTGCCCTGCTTCCTCCTGAATTACCCATTTATGCGCTACAGGCGCTTGGTATTCATACACTCGCCGAACCACCGATATCTATTAACGCTCTGGCGGCCTGTCATATACAGGCTATTCGGCACGTACAGACACACGGCCCTTATCGTCTTGCCGGATGGTCTCTGGGAGGCGTAATCGCCTATGAAATAGCCATGCAATTAATGCATGATGGTGAGGAAGTCACATTTTTGGGCATGATTGATTCGGGAAACATCAGTCGATATTCCACCCTGCCTGATAAATTAATGAATACGACACAACAACGTATCAACAGGATTATCAAATATCTGCAAATATCCATACCGGAGATTAATGATCATACGCTGGAAGTGCTTTATCAGTTTAATGATGTTGAACAGATCGTTAATCATTGTATAGACTGCCAATGGTTACCTACCTATTACACACGTGAAAATCTCTTCCTGCATATTGGTACGATTGAGTTTCTGGATCAGCTGAGCACAGATTATATTCCACAGGCGTCAGAGTTACCGATCCATCTTTATAAAGCGGAAAACTTTATTATTGATGGAGATGAATGGCACGGCTGGCAGGGCGTTGTGGCAAACTCTTCCACACTCCATCCTATCGGTGGCACACACTATTCGATTATGCGACAACCCCTGATTAACCAACTAGCCGACTCTGTCAATAGAATTCTGGTGCCTCGGAAACCGCAATAAAAGTACTCAAGTCACATAACTAACGATGCAGTTATGTGACTTGGAAATCGACTTATTTATTATCAGGGATGTATACATTTCATCTTACAGGTTGCCTCATTGTTGGTTACATGCCTTGAAATCCATTGTGTATATACTCGATAAACTTCAAGTTACAACAGGCAATATGAGATGAATCCTTATATCTCCCCGCGGCGCGGGGAGATATAACACGCATCTTGAAGTTGAATAGGTATATATTTCAAATACATCCCCTTGATTTTTACTAGTGAATTACTTTTATTTTACTGATTAACAGGAAGTTTTTCCAAGATAAAATTAAACCTATAATTATCTTCTTTTTCAAATTTCATATAAAGAGGCTTGGTTTCATTATAAGTGATAATATCAATATCAGTTCCATTATATTTAAAATAAACCGCACCTTGAGTGACTGGAATATTATTCTGATCAAAAACAACAACAGAGGTAATATACATCTGACCATCTTTGGGAATTAGACCAACAACTTCATAATCTCCGCCTGAAAGACAATCTACAGGATCAGGAATTGTATAAGTCCTAATGTTAGCCCTAAACACTTGATTAATACCTGATTTGTTAATTAATTTTATAGCTAGTAAATCACGGTTTACCGGAGAGACTATAAATTTTGATAACCCTTCGATATCACTGATATCTGGCTGGCTTGTATCCCACTCACGGTAAATTTGCCCAGATTGGCTATCACTGCCATGTCTCCAGGCAAACACCATAGAATTTGTTCCTATTTCAACAGAAAGAAATTTATCATTTAATGGTGTACCAATCAAATTTACTTCTTTACTATTTTCTGGATATTCATACAAGCTTCCACTATAATTTTTCCCAGTATAAAAAATAACACCATTACTTAATGTTTTCTTTGGCATTTTCATTTCCCTTAAGGTTCATTGTGAGATAAACCTAAAGGTTAAACAGATTGATTTTATATATCAAGCCAATGAAGCCTCTTATATTAAACTAGAAATATTAAAAAAACATCCATTCCATTTTTTCACCAAGTGTGATTAACAAATAAATATACCAACAAGTAAAACACCTGTACCAATA